>JAITEA010000074.1 GCA_031282285.1 Helicobacteraceae bacterium | reverse complement strand
CGATCGCGCCGTTTTTACGGAAGTTAAAGATTTAAGCGATAAGAATATTGTCGCTATAGCCGCTAAAGGCGCTCATACGCTTGCGCTTGGCAAAAATGGCAAAGTTTACGCTACTGGATATAACGAATATGGCGGGCTTGGTTTGGGCGATAAGGGAGAGGAAACCAATCGTCCCGCGTTTATTGAAGTTAAAGATTTAGCCGACAAAAACATTAGCGCCATAGCCGCTGGTAAAGAACATTCGCTTGCGCTTAGCAAGGACGGCAAGGTTTACGCGGCGGGGTGGAACGATCGCGGTCAGCTTGGTTTAGGCGATAAAAGCGATCGCGAGGCTTTTACGGAAGCGAAAGATTTAAGCGATAAAAATATTACCGCTATATTCGTTGGCGCGTATAACTCCTTTGCTTTTTCCAAAGACGGCAGGATTTACGCGAGCGGTTCAAACATCGTCGGCGGACTTGGTTTAAGCGATCAGAAGGATTTCGTTTCGTTTACAGAAACTACCTATTTAAGCGATAGAAACATTACCGCCATAGCCGCAAGTTTCCCTCACTCCCTCGCGCTTAGCAAAGAGGGCAAAGTTTACGCGGTCGGATACGGCAAAAACGGTCAGCTTGGTTTGGGCGATAGCGTAAGCCGCGCCGCTTATGAAGAGGTTGTTTCGCTTAACGATAAAAACATTATCGCGGTAGCGGCAGGTAATGAACACTCCTTGGCTTTGACAAAAGAGGGTAAAATCTACGCGACCGGATCAGGCAGATACGGTCAGCTTGGTTTGGGCGATAGCGCAAGACAAACCGAACTAAAGGTCTTTGCCGAAGTAACTTCGCTTGACGATAAAAGCGCGATCGCGGCGACCGATAAACAAGATCGCCCCGCTACGCCCGCCGCCGTTCAAAGCTTAGGCGGCGGCGCGAAAAGGATCGTTCAAGCCGTCGCTGCGAGCGGCGAGTATTCTCTTGCGATTATCGACGGCAAAGTTTACGCTACGGGAGGAAACTTTAACGGTCAGCTTGGTTTGGGCGACGACGACAGCCGCGACGCTTACGAGGAGATCGTTTCGCTTAGCGATAAAAATATTACCGCCGTATCCGCGAAACCTTCGCGCTCTTTTGCTATTTCGGGAGACGGCAGGGTTTACGCCACGGGACTAAATAGCGCCGGCGATCTTGATTTAGACGACGAGAAAAACCGCGATAACTTTACGGAAATATCCTCCTTAAAAGACAAAAATATTACCGCCGTAGCCGCGGGCGAAGGGATCGCTTTAGCGATCGCTAAAGAGGGCAAAGTTTACTGGGCTAGACACGATAGCGCTTCGTTTACGGAAGTCGAAGATTTGAGAGACAAAAATATTGTCGCTTTAGCAACAAGTTATGAACGCTCCTTGGCTTTGACAAAGGAAGGTAAAGTTTACGCGGCGGGATACGATAGCGCTTCGTTTACCGAAGTTACCGATTTAAACGGAACAAAGATTACAGCCATAGCCAACGGCAGCTATCATGTACTGTTTCTGGCAAGCGACGGTAAAGTTTACGCGGCGGGGGAGAACAAATACGGTCAGCTTGGTTTAGGCGATAAAACCGATCGCGACGCGTTTACTGAAATCGCTTCGCTTAACGGTAAAAATATCGTCCATATATCCGCCTGCGGCATTCACTCGCTCGCGCTTAGCAAAGAGGGTAAAGTTTACGCCGCCGGATATAACGAAGATGGTCGGCTTGGTTTGGGCGACGACGATAATCGCGATACCTTTACGGAAGTTACAAGCCTAAGCGGTAAAAACATTGCGACCATAGAAGCAAGCGATCAAAGTTCCTTTGCGATCGCCAAAGACGGCGGGCTTTACGCGACGGGAAATAACTATTACGGTAAGCTTGGTTTAGGCGATGAAAACATGCGATATGTCTTTACTTTAGTACCAATCTCACTTGTTTCGCCGCCTGTTGAATACATGAATAAAAGCGTTAATAACGGCGGCACAAACAACTTGCGTCTCGCCGCGCAAAATGAGATCGACAAAAATTATAAAAGAGTCTTATCGGTTGGAGCAGGATTTTTTCGATCCTTTGCCATTACCGCCGACGGCAAAGTTTACGCTACGGGCGCAAATTATTTGGGAGAGCTAGGTTTAGGCGATAACGCCTTTGATAGGAGTTTTACCGAAATTGTTTCGCTTAACGATAAAAATATTACCGCCGTATCCACAGGGCGCGAACACTCGCTTGCGCTTAGCAAAGAGGGCAAGGTTTACGCCGCTGGAAATAGCGCAAACGGCGAGCTTGGGTTTAACGACAAAAACGCCCGCGATATATTTACGGAAGTCGTAAACCTAAACGATAACATTATCGCTATATCCGCCGGCGAGGCTTACTCGCTTGCGCTTAGTAAAGAGGGCAAAGTTTACGCTACCGGATCAAATTCGCGCGGACAGCTTGGCGTAGGCAATAGCGGAGATGAAATCAAGCTCAGAACTTTTACTGAAATATCGTCGCTTGAAGGCAAATATATTATCGCTATCTCCGCGGGCAAAGCTCACTCTTTAGCGCTTGACAAAGAGAGCAAAGTTTACGCGGCGGGATCAAGCAAATATGGTCAGCTTGGTTTAGACGATAAAAGCAATCGCAATCGTTTTACCGAAGTTAAAGGTTTAAGCGATAAAAACATTATCGCCATAGCCGCTGGCGACGCTCACTCCATCGCGCTTGGCAAGGACGGCAAAGTTTACGCGGCGGGAGATAACAAATATGGACAGCTTGGCGTGGGCGATAAAACCGATCGCGATAGTTTTACTGAAGCCGAAAGCTTGAACGGCAAAAATATTATCGCCATAGCCGCGGGCGCTTATCGCTCGCTTGCGCTTAGTAGCGACGGCAAAATTTACGCCGCCGGAAGTAACAAAAGCGGCGAGCTTGGTTTAGGCGATCGCAAACGGCGCGTTAGTTTTACCGAAGTTTTTTCGCTTGGCGGAGAGAACATTATCGCTATAGCAGCCGGATCGGATCATTCGCTTGCGCTTAGTAAGGATGGCAGGATTTATGCCGCAGGATATAACTTTTCTGGCGAGCTTGGGCTTAACGACAAAAATGATCGCCTTATTTTTACCTTAGTTCCGATCGGCGGCAAAAAGTAAAAACGGGTAAGATCGCCGTAATTTGACCGCGAAGGATTGTTTATGTCGTCTTTTTTGTTTCGCAAACCGAAACTAGGCGCCGCTTGCTCTATAGGCGCGCTTTGCTTGGCGCTATCGCTAATTGGCTGCTCGGATAAACGCGTTCCGCAAATCTCAGCAGGCGCCGCCCACTCTCTCGCGCTTGATAAAGAGGGCAAACTGTACGCTACGGGAGATAACGAATATGGTCAGCTAGGGCTAAACGACAAAACCGATCGCGATACTTTTACCCTAGTTCCAATCGGCGGCAAAAAGTAAAAGCGGCTATAATTTTTGCTATTGTTCAAAAAATAGCGTCTGCATCAATCCTTCGTCAATTTATCGCGCGCGGCGGGCGGCAAAGCAAAAAAAAAGTAAAATCGCGAAACTTTCTCGACATTAGGAGATTTGATGCCGTTACTGGATAGTTTTCGAGTTGATCACACCAAGATGATCGCGCCCGCCGTTCGCAAAGCCAAAACCTTGACCACGCCCAAAGGCGATACGATCACCGTTTTTGATCTGCGTTTTTGCGCGCCCAACAAAGATCGCATAGGGGGCAAGGCGATTCACACGCTAGAGCACCTGTTCGCGGGCTTTATGCGCGATCATCTGCCCTCGCTGGAGGTGATCGATATTTCGCCTATGGGCTGCCGGACGGGGTTTTATATGAGCGTGATCGGCGAGCCTAAAGAGAGCCTGATCGCGCGGGCGTGGGAGGAGAGTATGTCCGATATATTGCGCGTCGAGTCCAAAAGCGACATACCCGAACTCAACAAATATCAGTGCGGCGCCTACCGCGCCCACTCGCTGAAAGGCGCCAAAAAGATCGCCGCGATCACGCTTGAAAAGGGTATCGGCGTGATTGACAACGAGTCGATCAAGTTAAGCGCCAAAACGCTCAAGAGTCAAGAGCCGAAACAGCCCCAAAGCGTCAAAAAACCAACCACAAAAAAGAAAGGGAAATAAATGTATCTATTCACATCGGAAGCGGTCAGCCCGGGGCATCCCGACAAGTGCGCCGACATAGTCGCCGACAGCATCGTCGATTATCTTCTTCAGCGCGACAGCGCCTCTCGCGTCGCCGCCGAAGTGTTTATCGCGGGCAAACATCTGGTGATCGGCGGCGAGGTTAAAACCTCCGCGAGCGTAACGATCGACGACTATAAGCGCGTGGCTAGAGCCGCGATCGAAAAGATCGGCTACAACGGCAAAAACGGCTTTAACCGCGATCAGACGCTACACCCCGACGATCTGAATATCGAGGTCTATATCAACAGGCAGTCGCCCGACATCTCTCAGGGCGTCGATCAGACAAGCGGCGAGACGGGCGCGGGCGATCAGGGCATTATGTTCGGTTTCGCAAGCTCCGAAGCCGCCGAGTATATGCCCGCGGCGATCAGCTTCGCGCGCGGTCTGTGCGACTATGTTTACCGATACGCGCTGGCGCATAACGACACGCTTGGCATCGACATCAAAACGCAGGTTACGATCGACTACGGCACAAAAGATAACTTTATCGCCGCCAAACCGCAAAAGATTCACACCATCGTCGTCTCCGCGCCCAGCGTGGAAAGCCTGCATATCGACGAGGCGCGCAAGCTGATCAAAGGGCTTATCGACTCCTGCCCCGCGTTGCCGGCTAACCTCTACGATCCAAACGGCGCGATTATCCACATCAACCCCACGGGCAGATACGTTAATCACGGACCGCTTCACGATTCGGGGCTAACGGGGCGCAAACTGATCGTCGATAGCTTCGGCGGTTACGCGCCCATCGGCGGCGGCGCGCAAAGCTCCAAAGACTACACGAAGGTCGATCGCAGCGCGCTTTACGCGGCTCGCTGGATCGCCAAAAACATCGTCGCCGCGGGGCTTGCGAAAAAGGCGCTGGTACAGATCGGTTACGCGATCGGCGTAGCCAAGCCCGTTTCGGTCAGCGTCGATACGCAATTTACCGCGAGCGATGGGATCAGGGACGAGGAGCTTAGCGCCAAGATTGCCGAGCGCTTCGCGCTTACGCCCAACTGGATCGCCAAAACCTTCAACCTCGACAAGCCAAGCGCGGAGAGCTTTTTGTACGCCGAAGTGGCGGCGAAAGGTCAGGTGGGCGTAGCCGGCTATCCGTGGGAACAGATCGACAAATCGGGCTGGTTCGAGTCGCTCAAAGCGTAATTTTCGCGCCCGCCGCGACAGGCAAAACGCGGCGGCAAACGGCGGTTTGATAGAACCTTAGATATAATCGCGCCATTTCGTCAAAGGGTCGTATGAGACTGCGCCAGCCCGAAAAAGGGTATCGCTACAACACGGACTCTATCCTGCTCTATCGTTTCGCGTCGCAAAAACGGCTGAGCGGTTCGTTGCTTGACGTGGGTTGCGGGTGCGGGATCGTGGGTCTGCTGTTGGCTAGGGATTTTGGCGTGTCGCTTGTCGGCGTGGATATTCAGGAGGAGATGGTGAGTTTCGCGGTTCAAAACGGCGCGCTGAACGGTATCGAGGCGCGTTTTTTCGCGGCTGATTTTCGCAAGTTTGATATAGGCGAAAAGTTTGACGCGATCGTGTGCAACCCGCCCTTTTACAGCGCCAAAACCACGGCGAGCGCCGATATGTCGCTGAAGCTCGCCAGATACGCTTCCGCGCTTCCGATCGACGATCTGCTGCGAGGCTGCGGCAGGGCGCTGAAATCCGACGGCGATCTATTCTTTTGCTACGACGCCGCGCAGTCGGCAACGGCGCTCAAAGCGCTGGACGACGCGCGCTGGCGCGTCCGATCGATGCAGTTCGCGCACAAGGAGAGCCAATCGAGCGCCAGACTTGTCTTTATCCGCGCCAAAAAAACGGCGATCAGGGCGACCGAGATACTGCCGCCCTTTATCCTGCGCGACGAAAAGGGCGTGAACGCCGACATTCGCTCTATAGGCAAAAAGGCGGGGACGCAATGCGTAGCCTAATCAAAAAAGAGGGGTTCGATTTCGCCTTCGATCCAAAGGCGTGCGAAAGCTGCGGCTCCAAATGCTGCGTCGGCGAAAGCGGCGATATATGGGCAAGCGATCAAGAGATCGCCGCTATCGCCGCGGCGCTTGGCGAGGAGGAGCGCGTAGCGCGGGCGATCTATTTTCGCAGGGAGCGCGAAGGCTGGCGGATCAAAGAGCGGGAAACAAAACGCGGCTTCGAGTGCGTTTTCGCGCTGGAATCCGGCTGCAAAATATACGATGCGCGCCCCGCGCAGTGCCGTTCGTTTCCGTTCTGGCATAGTATGAACGACCATCTTGACAGGTTGGCTTCCGAGTGCGCCGGAGTTTACGCGGGGGCGATCGTATGAGAGCGTTTTTGCTGCTTGCCGCGCTCGCGATCGTTAGCTTCGCGGCGGAATACAGCCGCGATCTGTACGAGATTATGGCGATCGACGCGGAGAACAGGGCGGATTTCAACGCTTCGGCGAAATATCGCCGCGCTATCTACATCAACGACGGCGATCAAGCAAGCCGTTTGCGCTGGATCGAGGCGCTGCTAAGAACGGAGCGTTACGAAGAGGCGATTACCGAAGCCAAAAAGGCGCTCAAAGAGGGCGAGGACGCGTTTTTGCGCCGCGCGCTGGCGATAAGCTACTACGGCAAGCGCGATCTCAAAAACGCGATCATACACGCCTCCGCGCTGGCGCGGCTGGACAAAACGCCCGAAAACTACCTGCTGCTTGGCGATCTTTGCGCGCTGGACAAACAGGATTCAAAGGCGCTGAAAGCCTACCGGAACGCCTACGCGATCGCGCCCTCCGAGGGGGCTATCGACAAGATGGCGACTATGCTCGCCGAACGGCTGAACAGGCAAAAAGAGGCGATCGCCTACTACGAAACGCATATCGCCGAGCGCGGCTGCAGCGAGTATCTATGCTCCCGCCTCGCCTCGCTGTACGCCAAAGCCAACGACGCCGGCGGCGTGGCGGGCGCGTATAAGCGCATATACAGATTCCGCCCCGATCTGCTGATAGGCGAAAAGATTATCGAGCTGTATCTGATCGACAAGGATTACCGATCGCTTACGCGCTGGCTCGAGGAGACGCGCTTCAACGACGAGATACTGATGGAGCTGTACAGAAACGAAAAGCGCTTCAACGACGCCGCCGCGATCGCCGCGAAGCTCTACAGAGTCGGCGGCAAGATCGACTATCTGGCGTTAAGCGCGATGTTTGAATACGAGGCGGGAGAGAGCGCGAACGAAGAGCTGGCAAGGCGCACGGTCGCCTCGCTGGAAAAGGTGGTGGCGCAGAGCAAAAACCACATCTATCTGAACTATCTGGGCTACCTGCTGATCGATCACGATTTTGACGCCGAGCGCGGCGTGGAACTGGTGCTGGAAGCGCTCAAAACGGAGCCTGATAATGTTTACTACGCCGATTCGCTGGCGTGGGGATATTTCAAACTCGGGCGCTTCAAAGAGGCTTACGATCTGATCGTCAAAGTGGCGGCGAAAGAAAAAAGCGATCCGACCGTAAAAGAGCATTACGAAGCGATCAAGCAAAGCTACGAACAATCATTAACAAAGAGCGAACGATGATACTTGACGAGATCGTAAGATATACGCGCGAAAAATTAAACGAGCGCAAGGCGGCGATGCCGGAGGAGACGCTTGGGCGCGCTATGGCGCTTAATCCGTTCTATCCGCTTGATGCGATCGCGGCGCTGAAAAAAGAGGATAATAAGCCGCTTAAAATCATAGCGGAGGTCAAGAAGGCAAGCCCTTCGCGCGGCGATATCTGCGAGGATTTTGACCCGATCGCGATCGCGAGCGATTACGAAAAGGGCGGCGCGGCGGCGATCTCGGTGCTGACCGAGCCGCGCTGGTTCAAGGGAGCTTTGGAGAATCTCTCCTTGATTCGCAGACACAACCGCCTGCCGCTACTACGCAAGGATTTTATCGTCGATCGCTATCAGTTGTTAGAGGCGCTGGTTTATGGCGCGTCGTTCGTACTGCTGATCGCAGTGATACTTAGCCGCAAAGA
>JAITEA010000045.1 GCA_031282285.1 Helicobacteraceae bacterium | reverse complement strand
GCGATCTTTTTAAGCGGCGCGTCGTAGATTGCGGCGCGTAATATCTTGCGCAGATCGCCTTTAGGTTCCGGCGACAATCCCGACTCGATCGCCCAGCGCGCCTCGATCTCCATATCGTCGATAAGCGACTCTCTTAGATCGACGCTCAGATCCAAATGCTTAACCGATTCCAAAATATCGCTTTCGGACTGACGCACCCGCGCGGCGATCAGCTCCGCCCATTTGGAATCCTCTTTGATCCGCTTTTCCGCCGCCAAAAACGACTTTATCGCCCGCTCCAGCAGATCGCCGTTGGTCTTAACGATCTGATCGTTGGTCAGCAATAGATGATGAGAAACAAAAAACTTCTCGAATCCCTCCTGCGTGAGCAAAAAGGCTTTGCCCTCGCTCTGCCTGATCGCCGCTTTAGCCGCGGTCAGCGACCACGAAAAGGCGTCTATATCGCCGCGAACCAGCGTATTGACCAGATCGGACGGCGCGATGTTGATCAGCGTTATATCGCTCTCTTTCAGCCCCGCGTAAGCGAGGTAGCGCGAAACCAGATACTGCCCGCTCGTGCCGCTGGGCGTTCCAATCCGTTTGCCTTTAAGCGATTGCGGATCGTTAGCGCTTACGCCGCGCCCTTCGATCGAGGCGATCACCATATCGCGCGTGTGGCGGGTGAAATCGGCGATAGCTTTAATCGAAACGCCGCGCAGCAGCGAAAAGACCAGCGGCGTGTCCGTCGTGGTGGAGAACGCCGCCGAATTGGAGAGTACGGCCTGCATAGCGTCGCGCCCGTTTGTGAAATCGCGCTCGGTTATATCCACGCCGGCGCTTTTCCAGTAGCCGCCCGTTTCGGCGACCAGCGCGATCGCCCACGTGTAGTTGGTGGAGCCTATGGCGATCGTAGCCGATATATTTTTGCTCGCCGCCAAAACTTCGGAGGGGGAGAGATACGCAAGCGCGCCAACCGCGCCCGCAAACCGCAGAAACTCTCTTCTGGACAACTCGTTCATAGTTTCGCCTCGCTTTCTTGGGCGAAACTATAACGCAAACTATATTAAGTTGCTCTACATACTAGACTTAAAGGCGATCAAAGCCGAAAGCAGCAACGATCGCTACTCAAACAGCCCGTTTACGCTCTCGTTATTGACGATTCGGCGCATCACCTCCGCAAACAGCGGCGCGACGCTTAGCACGGTGATCTTTTCGCTCGGGCGTTTGAGCGGGATCGTGTTGGTTACGATCAACTCGTCCAGCGAACCCGCCTCGAGCTTTTCGTAAGCCAGCCCCGAAAGCACCGCGTGAGAACAGCACGCCATCACGCTCTTGGCGCCTTGATCTTTAAGCGCCTTTGCCGCGCCGTTCAGCGTGCCGCCCGTATCCACGATGTCGTCGATCATAATCACGTCTTTGCCGTCCACGTCGCCGACAATGTTCATAACCTCGCACTGATTGGCTCTTTCGCGCCGCTTATCGACGATCACAATGTCCAGATCGAGCCGCTTGGCGAAACTGCGCGCCCTAGCCACGCCGCCCACGTCGGGAGAGGCTATGATCGCGTTGTCCAGATTGCGCGATCTGATATGATCGGCGAAGATCATCGCGCCGTAAAGGTTATCTACGGGCACATCGAAAAAGCCCTGAATCTGCCCCGCGTGGAGATCGAGCGTAACGAGGCGATCGATGCCCGCCGTTTCCAGCAGATTTGCCACCAGCTTTGCCGTGATCGGCACGCGCGGCGCGGCTTTGCGATCTTGTCTGGCGTAACCAAAATAGGGCGTAACGGCGATAATACTGCTGGCGCTGGATCGTTTCAGCGCGTCGATCATCAGCAAAATCTCCATCAGATTGTCGTTTGCGGGCGGACAGGTGGGCTGAATGATAAACACCTCCTGCCCGCGCACGCTTTCGCTTATCTGAATGCCTATCTCGCCGTCGCTGAAACGGCTGCGCGAAACCTGCCCAAGCTGATAATCCATATTGGCGCATATCTCCGCCGCCAACTGCGGATGAGCCGAACCCGAAAAAACTTTGAAGCTACGCATTACGACAACTTTATGGGTGGAGTTTGTCGGTATTATAACGCTTTAGCTCTTTAGCGTTAGAATGTTTTATCTCAATAGCGGAGGCGGACAATGGCGGAGATTATTTTGCGCGACGATCACTTCTTGGTTTCGCAGACGGACGAGAAGGGGATCATCACTTTTGCCAACGAGGATTTTGTCAATATCGCGGGCTATTCGCTAAGCGAGATGATCGGCAAACAGCACAACATCGTGCGGCACCCAGATATGCCCAAAGCGGCGTTCAAAGCGCTGTGGGACACGATAAAAAGCGGCAAAATCTGGACGGGTTTTGTCAAAAACCGCGCTAAAAGCGGCGATTTTTACTGGGTTTACGCGACGATTATGCAGACGACAAACTGCGACGGGAGCAGAGCCTATATCTCCGCAAGGCGCAAGCCAAACCGCGACGAGATCGCCGAAGCCGAAGCGCTTTACAGGACGATGAAATGAGCAAAATAAGCAAAACCGTCAGACTGACAATTCTTTCCTTTTTAGCGATCGCGGCTATTTTGACTGCTATCTATTCTACGACCGCGACCGCGCTCGCCAGCCTGTTCGCGTTGTTTGCCGTAGCGGCGGTATTTGTGGCAAGCGGCGGCGGCGACAGTTACGACGGCGCGGAGGCGCTAGAAGCTGCGGAAAACCTGAAAGAGCTGATTAAGCTAAAACGCAACCAAATGCCCGCGCTTGGCGCCAACGCGGACGAACTATGCGTCGCGATCGACGGCGCGGCGCGGAGTTTCGTCTCTCATACGCAGGAGTATATGCTGACAATCGCCGAGGCGATCTTGATCGTGGAGCGGGTACAACGGGGGCTGCTAACCTGCCGCATCAGTACTAAACAGGAAGATCCGCTACTATCCACGCTCGCTAAGAGCTTGAATAAAATGCTTGATACATTTCAATCGTATTTCGTAGAACGCGCTTTGCTGAGCTTTGAGGCGTTTGGACGCGGGGAGTTTGATATGCGCCTAGAAGTCGGCGAGGTCGAGAGCGATATGCTGAAACTTTTTAACGCGATCAACCTCTTGGGCGTTAAGCTGGCTAAGATGCACGCTCTCAACGAAGCGGACGCGACAACGATCAAAGAGCGATCCGACGCGCTCGAACAGACAATCGCCGTTTTGCGCGAGGAGAGTCTGGGCAAAGCCGAAGCCATCGTTGGCGCGCTGATGGCGAAGATCAACGAAACAAGCCGGAAGGAGAACGATCTCGCCGATAAACTGATACGGCTCAGCCGCGACGCGGAGCAGGTCAAAGGGATTTTGGGCGTGATCGGCGATATAGCCGATCAGACCAACCTGCTGGCGCTCAATGCCGCGATCGAGGCGGCGCGGGCGGGCGAACACGGGCGCGGCTTCGCGGTGGTCGCCGCCGCGGTGCGCAAACTCGCCGAGCGGACGCAAAAGAGCCTCGCCGAAACGGGCGCGTCGATCAGCGTCGTCGTTCAATCGATCGGCGACAGCTCCGACGCTATGAATGCCAACGCCGCGGAGATGGATTCGCTGGTTGAGAAGGTTAAAGAGGTTCAAAGCGTAATCCGCCAAGTCGTAACCACGCTCGACAACCTGCGCTAACCGCCCCCGCCCCCGCTTGTTAGCGCGGTTAATTGCGATCTCTCGTAA
>JAITEA010000036.1 GCA_031282285.1 Helicobacteraceae bacterium | reverse complement strand
AATATTGTCTGGTATAGTTAGCCGCTCTAACTTATTAAAGGCGAAAGCGCGATCGCTGATTTTATCGATGCCGTTTGGAATAGTTATACGCGTTAGATTGTTCAATCGAAAGGCGTTAGCGCCTATTTCGCTTATACAACCTTCTATTATCGCCTCTTTTAATTGGTTGCCTTCAAACGCGCCCGCCCCGATTTTAGATATATTCGTATGGATTGTAACGGTTGTAAGCGAGTTATCCCCAAACGCGCCGTCGGCGATCTCGGATATATGTTTAGGCAGTTTTATACTAGTTAGCCTGTTGCCGTAAAACGCCTTTTTGCCTATATGTTCTAGGTTTTCTGGCAAGTCGATATTCTCAAGCTCGTTCCAAGCAAACGCGTAAGCGCCGATATGGATAACGCTATATGGAATAATCGCGGCGGCAATATTTTGCTCCGTATATTTTTCATTGTCGATTTTTGTCGTTCCCTCTTGGATAACGATCTGTTTTGGCGGTTTTTTCAATGGCGATCGTTATCTTTGAGTAGCGCGCCGATCGTATTGGAGCTTTGGCGTGGAGCGCCTTCGGTAATGCGGCGCAGTTTTTCGCGCAGCGCGTCGTATTTAATTTGCTCCATGCGATCGGCTTGGCTAAGCTCTAGCGATCGCTCTGCCCGCCTGCGAAGCTCGGCGCTATTATCTGGCGGTTCCAGCTCGTCTTCATCGAAGGTTATATGCGTTTTTCCCTCGATCTCCTCTTTGGCGCTAAGCTCTAACGCTTTGCCGATAAACGGCTTGATAACTTTGCGGTAAAATACGATCAAAACGATAACGGCGGCGATCCATTTTGCGATCGCGACCGCATCCATCTACAGCCCCATTTTGCTTGGATTGAGAATATTATTTGGATCGAGCGCGTTTTTTATAGTTCTAAATAGATTCATCTCGCTTGGGCTAAACGCCAACTGCATAAACGGCGCTTTACTGACGCCGATTCCGTGTTCGCCGCTAAGCGTTCCTTCAAGCTCGATCGCCGTTTCAAAGATTTCGCGGATCGCTTTTTCGGCGTTGTGGTAACGCACCGCGTCTTGACGATTGGTCATCACATTCACATGTACATTGCCGTCGCCCGTGTGTCCAAAACACGGGATTTGATGATCGTATTTTTTGCCGATCGCCTCGATACGGCTTAGCAGTTCGGGCAGCGCGCTTCTTGGAACGGTGATATCTTCATTCAGCTTGGTGGGACCGTAAACTTTAAGGCTTTGACTGGCGTTCCTGCGGGCAAACCAAATAGCGTCGCGTTCCATATCGTTTTGCGCTATAAAAAACGCGGCGCAGCCGTTCTCTTTGAACACTTTTTCTATCGTCTCGATCTGCCATTTTATATCGGCTTCGATATTGCCGTCAACTTCTACGATTAGCAACGCGCCAGCGTCGGTTGGCAGACCTTTTTTGTACGCATTTTCTACCGCTCGTATGGTCAGATTGTCTAAAAACTCCATCGCCACCGGCGTTACGCCGTTTACAAACGATCTGTAGGTGGCGTTCATAGCCGCCGACACGCTGGGGAAAATCCCCATTGCCGTAAGCGTCATTCTAGGTTTTGGCAGCAGCTTTAGCGTGATCT
This sequence comes from Helicobacteraceae bacterium, assembly GCA_031282285.1. Classification (GTDB taxonomy): domain Bacteria; phylum Campylobacterota; class Campylobacteria; order Campylobacterales; family SZUA-545; genus JAIRNH01. The sequence continues at coordinate 2,067 of JAITEA010000036.1, read as the reverse complement.
CCGTAATAACGGCGAGCGTGCCTTCTGAAGCGGTTAATAATCCGACGATATTGTAGCCCGCCACATCTTTAATAGTTTTCTTGCCGGCGCGAATCAATTCGCCGTTAGGCAGTACCGCCCGCAGCGCCAATACGAAGTTTTTGGTTATGCCGTATTTTGCGGCGCGCATACCGCCCGCGTTTTCGCTCACATTGCCGCCGATCGTGCTGTAATCCTGACTGGCGGGATCGGGCGGATAAAATAGCCCTTCCGCCTCGACCGCGTTTTGCAAATCTTTGTTGATCACGGCGGGCTGAACGCGCGCGATCATATTCTCTAAATCGATCTCCAAAATCTTATTCATATATTTTTCCAGCGCGAGGATCGCGCCGCCCTCCACGCTAAGCGATCCGCCCGTAAAACCGCTGCCAGCGCCGCGCGCCACGATCGGGATTTTATGCTGGTTGGCGTAGCTTAAAACGGCGCGAACGTCATTTTCGTCTCGCGGAAAGATCACCGCGTCGGGCAAAAAACTCTGGCGCGTCGCGTCGTACGAGTACGCTTGCCTATGCGCCTGATCCGCATAGCAGTTATCCGCGCCGACGATCTTTGAAAACGCGTCAAAATGATTTGTAGATAACATTAAAACTCCTTAGATAAAAGCCGTTTGTAATACGCGTCGAAATCGCGTATTTCGTCGCTTTTTAGCCCCAAGCGGTTGAAAAACGGTAGCGTCAATCTCGCGCCGCTCGCGGCGGCGGTTTCGGGCAGAATCTCAAGCGGCGCGAAAGTTTGACAATCCGTCAAATAATCACCGTCGCTGAAGGCAAAAACAATCGTCCCCGCCAGATAGCGATCGCAAAAGCCGCGAAAATCCTCTGCGTCCGGTTCGGTTTTGTCGGCTACGGCAAGCTGGTGGGCAAGCAGATCGGGGTGGAGGAAGCTGAGATCGGCTCGCTTGGACTGCGCCCGAACCAGCCGATCCACGCTTGGCGCGATAACGATCGCGCTCTTTTCGAGCGGCGCGAAAACCGCCTTGTCGCCCTTGCGAACGGGAAGCGTAAGCGTCGGAACGGAGTCTTGATCGTAGAGGGCAAAAGGCTTGCATTGCAGCCGCGCCGTATTTTGACTGACGCTAATAGTCGCGCATCTGGCGCTGATAGTTTCGCCGCCATTGTACCCGTAGATCACGATGGCGCTCATACCGGCTTTCGCGCCGCTTACGGAGGCGGTTACGCCGCTTGCGTCCGCGGCGGTTACTCTGCCTTCGATAGCGGCGCTCGCGGCGGCGAAAAAGCTCAGGGTTAAAAATATCGTTCGTATCACGGCGTTTCCTTGCAAAATGGTAATTGTAACGAAAACTTGCCGCCGCTTCGCACGCGCCGGCTTGCTGCTGGTTTAATTGGCGTCCAAGCGCTACAATTTTGGCTTTGAAGGAGCCCGTATGAAATCGCTTTGCTTTACCGCCCTGATCTTAAGCCTGCTGTTTGCGAACGCCAACGCCAGAGAGCCTTATAAGTTTAATCTGATCAACGACAAAGATATTCCCGTTTTAGGCGAAAAGACAAAAAGAGAGGCTGGCTTAGCAAAAAGTCTCAACGCCGTTATCGAACGCAAAAACGCCAATACAAGCGCGCTAGAGTATAAGCCAAACGAGGATAATCAAAACGGGATCGTAAGCCGTTATAACGACGCGCTAATCAAATGCAAAGAGAGCAAAGACGAAAGCGCATACTATGAGTGTATGGAAGCAAATAAGATTAGAAAAGAACATCTGTATTGGGTTTTAGAATATCTGGTTAAAGATCGGCAAAGAGATATTATCGATCCGTTTCCCACCGCGAAAACTTCGCAAGTTTGCAAGCGGATTTTAGACGATAAACTTTTCTTGAATAATTTTATGGGTCATATCTTATACCGCGACGACAATAAAACCTCGAAGGCGAAACGGCTGATTTTTGCGGCGTATGAAGGAACGGCGAAAGTTCCATATATCTATCACTCTCAAATCCCAATCGACGCGAACGAAAGCGAGTTATTATATAAAATCAATCAGTTTAACGCCGACCAATACGGCGAACGCGCGCC
>JAITEA010000243.1 GCA_031282285.1 Helicobacteraceae bacterium | reverse complement strand
ATATGCCGCCCCTCGTTAGCCTGAACGCAGTTGTCGCACTCCTCGCACGGCGCGGAGCTGATCCCCTTTTCGCACAGTAGCGATTTGGCGAAAATCCTCGCGCTGGAGGTTTTGCCGCTGCCGCGCAGCCCCGAAAACAGATAGGCGTGGCTCAGTTTGCCGCTATCGAGCGCCAAGGATAGCGTCTGGCTCACCGCCTCCTGCCCGATCAGCTCCTTAAACGATCGGGGGCGGTATTTGAGGGCTAAAACCCGATGTTCGCTCATTGTTTTCCCCGCGGCGGCAAGCTCATTCTTTCCTCTTTGACGCTTGGTTTAGTTTCTCTATCCTAACATTAAATCCCAAAAACGCCCGAAGCGCCTAAAAAATCATACCGATTTTGTCCGATTTAGGGTATGATAGCGTTTTCATTCAAGGAAAGCGATGCAAAGAGTCTATCTGGATAACAACGCCACGACAATGGTCGATCCCAAAGTCACAGAGGCGATGGAACCGTTCTGGAGCGAGAAATACGGCAACCCCAACAGCCTTCACCAGTTCGGCGCCGAGCTAAGGGGGAGCTTGCGAGACGCGCTCGATCGGCTCTACGCGGGCATCAACGCGAGCGACGAGGACGATCTGATCGTCAACGGCTGCGCCAGCGAGGGCAACAACACCGTGCTGCAGGGTATCTATTACGATACGATCCGCCACAGCGCGCGCGATCATATCGTTACCACGCGCGTGGAGCACCCGTCGATGCGCGCGGCCTGTCGTTTCTTGGAGTCGCTGGGCGTAAAAGTAACCTATCTGAATGTGAACGAGCAGGGCGTGGTCAGCCTTGAAAGCGTCAAAGAAGCCGTCGGCGACAACACCGCGCTGGTCAGCGTGATGTGGGCGAACAACGAGACGGGTATGGTTTTCCCTATTAAAGAGATCGCGCAAATAGCCCACGAAAAAGGCGCGCTGTTTCACACCGACGCGGTTCAGGCGATCGGCAAGATCAAGGTCGATGTACGCGATGTCGAAGCCGACTATCTCACCTTCAGCGGGCATAAGTTCCACGCGCCAAAAGGGATCGGCGCGCTGTACATACGATCCGGCGCTCCGAAAGTGAAGCTGATCTACGGCGGCGAGCATATGGGCGGGCTTCGCGCCGGCACGGTTAACGCGCCGCTGATGATCGGTATGGGGCTTGCGATGCGGCTGGCAAACGAGGCGCTCGACTACGAATCCACCACGGTGCGGCGGCTGAAAGACAAGCTGGAAGACGCGCTGCTTGCCATACCCGACACGCTTGTCGTGGGCGATCGCGAACGCCGCGTTCCCAATACGATCTTGGCGAGCGTGCGCGGCGTCGAGGGCGAATCGCTGCTGTGGGACCTGAACAAAAACGGCATCGCCGCCAGCACGGGCAGCGCGTGCGCGAGCGAGGATTTGGAGGCGAACCCGATTTTGACGGCGATCGGCTCCGATAAGGAGCTGGCGCATACGGCGGTGCGATTGAGCCTGTCGCGCTTTACGACCGAAGAGGAGATCGACTACGCGATCCAAGTTATTCCGCGGGCTATTGAACGCCTGCGCGATATTTCTATAAGCTATGCGAGGGAGAGAAAATGAGCAAGAACAATCTGATTGGCGGCGCGCTGTGGGAGGAGTATTCCGACAAGGTCGCGCAACGAATGGACAATCCCTTTCATCGCGGCGAAATTAGCGAGCAAGAGGCAAAGGCGCTTGACGCGGAGCTGATCGTGGCGGATTTTGGCGCCGAAAGCTGCGGCGACGCGGTGCGGCTGTTCTGGGCGGTCGATCCTAAAACCAATATCATCAAACTGGCGAAGTTTAAGAGCTTCGGCTGCGGCACGGCGATCGCCTCCAGCGATATGATGGCGGAGTTGTGTATGGGCAAAACCGTGAATGAGGCGGCGAAGATCACCAATATCGACGTGGAGTTCGCCCTGCGCGACAGCCCCGATCAGCCCGCCGTGCCGCCGCAGAAGATGCACTGTTCGGTGATGGCGTACGATGTGATCAAGCGCGCCGCGGCGATCTACAACGGCGTGGATATAACCGCCTACGAGGAAGCCGATATGGTTTGCGAGTGCGCGAGAGTAACGAAAAGTATGATCAAAGAGGTTATCAGGCTCAACGGATTGACCACGATCGAAGAGATTACCGCCTACACCAAAGCGGGCGCGTTTTGCAAAAGCTGCGTTCGGGCGGGCGGACACGAATCGCGCCATTTTTATCTCGTGGATATTCTGCGCGAGACGCTCGCCGAGATCGAGCGGGAGAAGATTTTGGAAGCAAACGCAAGTAAAGATTTCGCCTCGATGAGCTTGGTTCAGAAGATCAAAGCGGTCGAGAACGCGCTGGACAACAGCATTCGCCCGATGCTGATGATGGACGGCGGCAATCTGGAACTGCTAGATATTAAAGACTCTGAGGAGCATATCGACATCTATATCCGCTATTTGGGCGCGTGTTCGGGCTGCGCGACGGGATCGACGGGGACGCTGTACGCGATCGACAGCGTGCTGAAGGAGAAACTAGACGGTCGCGTGCGCGTGCTGCCGGTTTGATCGAGCCGCGCCGCAAAGCGCTATGCGGCTATAATTAGTCAAAAGGAACGATATGCAGACCAAAAGCGCGATTATTTTAGGGCTTTCGTTTGTGATTGCCACGGCGATCTTTACCGCCGCGTACTATCAAACGAACAAGAAATCCGACCAAAGCGCCTATGAACGCGCTTCCATCAGCGCCACCGCGAACCGAAAGGTTACGGTAAAAGCGGGCGAACAGCCATCGAACGAGCTGTTAGCCGAGCTGTCCAAAGAGGCGAAGGAAAAAGCCGAAGTCATCGCCGCGGCGACGGGGCAGCGGGTAACCAAAACGATCAATATCTATATGAACTCCTTTAGCCAAGACGAGTATTACGGGCGGCAGGAGGAGAATCAAGAGGGCGAAAAAACCTCGATATACGAGATCGCCGTTACCTTTTCGGGCGAAATTATATAGTAATTTCGGCGATCTAAATTACGCGAAAGGAGCGCCAATGCAGACCAAAAGCGCGATTATTTTAGGGCTTTCGTTTGTGGTTGGGTTGGTAATCTACCCTATTTGCGACAGATGGGCGAATAATAAATATTATACGCCAGTCAGCGTAATCAGCGCAAGCGCGGGCGCGTTTATTCAGCTTGGCGACGATATGCAAGTACCGCCCGAAATCTACGCGCAGCTTGTCGGGAAAGCGCGCCAAAAAGCGGAGGTTATGGCGCGATCGCTTGGTATGGAGCTAGGTCGGGCGACCGATGTTTACGCCGAACCTCCAAACAATAGCTATAACAATTATTACGACGACGGTGAGAAGATTGAAAAGACCGAAAAATCTTGGATCAGCGTAACCGTTAGCCACAGTCTGAAATAGCTTAGCCGCCGCGATCGGCGTTAAATGCGATCGCGGTTTTTTAACGCGCGAAATCAGCCGCTCCACCGATTGGCGTTTCTGTATTTGAAATACTCCTCAAGCATAATTTTGCGCGCGTTAATATCAATCGTTTTAATTGCCTGCAAATAATCAGGGATCGACGACATCTCAAAGCTGTTGAAAAAGTAATACCAAAAGTCGCTCTGCTCTTTTCTGGAACGCTTTGACAAAACGCTTATAAAATCGCGCAGCTCCTTTTGCTTTATTATATAACTATTAAGAAAAGAGGTAAAATCCTGCGTTCCGCCGCCCTCCTGCGGATCGCCGTCTTGCGCGATATTGATAATTTTTTCGTATAAACACTCTTTCTGGATTGTATCAAGCTGAAAAAACAGCTCGACGCACGCGGCGTCGCTTCTGTCTTCTCCATAATATAACGGCGCTTGCGTCTCTTCGTGAGTAGCATTTATTTCATAACCAAAGTAGGTTCTAAGCATATAGTAATTACTTGGAAAATGTAAGAAAAACTCCTTTTGAAGCGCTTTGTCTTTGGGGTTTTTCCGCAAACGCTCGCAGACGCCGGCAAACTTCGCGATAGGCGTTGGAAAAGGCGTTAGCTTGCACTCTTCGTCGCCGTCCGGTTTGGTTTCGCAAAGCAATTTCGATCTATCCGTAGTCAAAAGTCTGGCGTTTAACCTCTCCATAGCGCAAGAGGCGCCGCTCAGGTTTGAAGCCAGCGCTAGTAGCGCGATCGCTATGATAATGCGCGTTTTCATAATATTCAGTCCCATTCATACGCTAAAGACATATCATATCCATCAATAACTTTTAGCGGGCTTTCGGAATAGCCAAAACCTACAGTTCTCAAAATCCCAAAATTTTCGTCTATTTCATTAAAAAAATGATCATACTTGCTATACCAATAAAATTGGCGGTTGCCAAACTGATACTTATCCGTCGCTTCAAGTCCATTCAGCTTTTTCTGTAATACTTCCGAAGGTTTATTTAGGTAAGTAGCTGAAATATCAAGAAGTTTCTGTTTTTTACAAGTAGCCTTAGAAGGTTTATACAACTTAAAGCCGACGACGCTTAGTCCTTTCATCATATATTCTTCTGGATTAATCGTTAATATAATATAAAAACCGCCCGAATCAATACAAATATAGTTTACTTCATCTCCGTCGCTATCCTTATATTTGGCGAACTTCGCATCAAAACGCTTTTCAAGTTCTTTGGTATCCTGATTAAACCAAACGCCTATTTTATGCATTTCGCCATCAATAAAAGATTCAAACTGATCGGATTTTGAGAGTATCGATCCTTTTGCTATGATTTCTTTGATAGAATTAAATAAAGCAGTTTCGCCAAGCAAAGCGCTTTGGGTTATAAAAACAAGCAAGATCGCAATAAACGGTTTAGTCATTGGCGCGATCGGATAAGGTTTGACCTTCGTTTCTTACTGTTTCAAAGCCCATTAACATATAGTATCCGTCTACAATTCCGCTAGGACTTTCCGAAAATGCGAAATCCACATATCTATCAAGCAACCACTCTTTATC
>JAITEA010000235.1 GCA_031282285.1 Helicobacteraceae bacterium | reverse complement strand
ACAGTTTTTATATATACGATTGTTTGGCGGAAAATATATAGAATAAGTTCCGGCAACCTCAGTCCGCATTTTCCATATCCTTCTGCGCGGGAATGACGGGAGGAGCGAATTGTTTAGACAAACGATGGCTCGCGAACAAGCCATCATAGATCGTGGGGCGTCGTTGAACGCGAAACCTATAAACTCGCGATCAGGCGGTTTTGCGGAGATTGTCGAGATAGGCGACGACGCGATAGCCGTTATGCCAAGGAATGCGCGTCAAAACCGCGTCGGCGCGTAGCGGCTCGCCGTTTTTGGAGACAAACTCGCACTCAAACCGCCCGTATCCCTCGCTGAAAGCCTCGTTGAACAGCTCTTCGATCTTTTCTATCGTAAGCGCCTCGTTCGTTTGCCGCCTGAGCAGATCGAAAAAGTTTTTCGTCAGGTCTTGCTTGCTGGCGAACCCAAACGCGCGAACCGCCGCGTTATTGCAGTCGAACAAGCGCAGATTCTCGTCCAGCAAAAACGCCGCGATCGGCGCGGCGTCCAGCAGCGACAGCGGTATCTCTTCGGCTTCGCGGGCGTTTCTATCCACCGCTTTGATTTCGCTTAAATCCTGCATATACGCCGCTAGACAATGAGAGCCGTTCCACTCTATCCGCTTTAGCGTCGTCAATAATGGCAGGTCTTTGCCCGACGCCGTTTTGTGTAGCCACTCGAAAACATGGTTGCCCTCCTCCAGCGCGATGGCGATATTTTTATCCTTTTGATCGAAGCTCACTTCGCCGTTTGGCTGAAACTCGGGCGCGTAGTAAAAGAAGCGTTCCAGCAGCTCCTCTTTGGAGTCCGTGCCAAAAAGGCGCAACGCTTCGGAGTTGCAGTCGATCGCCTTTGCGTCGCCGTCGAAAAACACGCAGGCTATCGGCGTCGCCTCGAGCATCGCGCGAACGCGATCGTTAGCCAGCCGCGCGGTTTTCTCTTTGGATTTGATGTCGCGCAGATCGCGCGAATAGACGAGATAGCGGCAGTCGCCCTGCCAATCGGCGAGAACGACGGTCGTCTCCGTGGGCAGCGGCTCGCCGGAGGCGTTCAAATAGAGCCACTCCAGCTTCGCGTGCCCGCCGATCAAGCGCTTCCCCTTGTATATGTCCCTGATCGTATCGGCGCTGAGCGATCCGTCGGGCTGGCGCTCGGGTACGAACTCGTTGAACCGCCTGATAAACTCCTCCCTGTCGGCGACGCCGAACATTTGCAGCGCTTCGGCGTTGCAGTCGATAATGCGGTTATCGCCGTCTCGCATCGAACACCCGATCGGCGCTTTGTCGAGCAGAATGCGCGCGCTTTCGTTCGCCGCCTCAATCTTGAGCTGGGTCGTATCCACAAACAGCACCTTGGCGCCGAAAAACTCTCCCGATTCGCTGATCAGCGGAATCGAATGCACCGTGTAGGTTCGCTTGCTGGAGTCGGCGGGAAAATGCAGATCGAGCCGTTTTTCCTGAAAAGCGCGCTTGGTTTTGATCTCCTCGAACGCCTTTTTCGCGCCGTCGATCAGTTCGTCGCTGTCGCTGAAAAGGCGGTATATCTCGCAAAAATGCTTACCGCGAATATCGTCGTCGTTCTTCGCGCCGAGCAGGCGCACAAACTTATCGCTGCAAAAATCTACAAATCCATTTTCATCAATAAACATAGAGCAGTTGGGGCTACGCTTGAGAGCAAGCAATACGCGTTCGCCCAGACGAAGCGCCGCGGCGGAATCGCTGGACTTGGGGCTAATCGAAGGCATTTAGACGATCCTTTGGCAATTGTGGCGCGGATCATAGCTTAAAAGGGGGCTTAATCCAACTAATCATAGATAATAAAGTTTAAATTCGCGCACAATTGTTTAAGGTTTGGCGCCGCTTCTAAACTCGCGAGCAACGATAGAGCCGTACAACTTGAGGAGATAATCAAGCCCCATTTTCTCGCCTTTTTTCGCGCTTAAAGCGTGTCGGCTTGCCAACTCTTTGGTATAGCTTTCCAGCGGATAGACCTTGAAACCCGTAAGCCCCTTCTCGTAATGCGTAACCAGCCCAGAGAGCTTCGCCTCTTTGACGGCGAGCGCCGCGCCTTTTTTGCTCAAAACCACCCGCGCCATACCGCCGAGCGTTCTTGGCGTCTTGTTTTGCGCGGAGATAAAGTTGCCCAGCGAAAAATAGACCAGCGTTTGATTGCCGTCTTTGCGATCGATCCAGCGCGCGCCCTGCAACACATGCGGGTGATGCCCGATCACCAGATCGACGCCGCGATCAGCCAAAAACCGCGCCAGCCGCTCCTGCGTCTTGTTTGGGGTATGCTTGTATTCGTCGCCCCAGTGCATAGAGACGATCAGATAGTCGCACTTCGGGCGCAGATTGTCGATCTCTTGCGCCATTACCGCCGTATCGATCAGCGAAACCAGATAGGGCGAATCTTTTGGCAGCTTGATCCCGTTTAAGCCGTAGGTGTAAGCCAGAAAGCCGAACTTCGCGCCGTCGATCTCCAAAATCTTAGGGGTTTTGCGCTCCTCGCGCGATTCGTAAGCGCCGATCATAATCGCCTTCGGCTTCTTTTTCCAAAAGGCTATCGTCGCCAGCAGCGCCTTTTTGCCTTTGTCCATCGCGTGGTTGGTGGCGTGGTTGATCGCGTTAAAGCCGATATTGTAGATCGCCTCGCCAACCTCGCTTGGTCCGTTGAACGCGGGATAGCCCGAATAGCCGAACGCTTTACCGGAGATCAAAGTTTCCTGATTGATAAAGGCTATATCAGCGCTCTTGACAATCGGCGCGACTTGTTCGTAAAACGGCGCGAAGTCGTAGCCGTTTTTGGTTTTCGCCGCTTTGATCAACTGAGCGTGGATCAGATTGTCGCCGACGGCGATCAGCGTGATCGTCCGCTCCGCCCGCTCGATCGGCGGCGCGATAAGCGCGTTTGGCGGCGGCTG
>JAITEA010000231.1 GCA_031282285.1 Helicobacteraceae bacterium | reverse complement strand
GGCTTGACGAGATTTATCGTCAGGCGTTATTTGCGTTTCGATCCTTCTCAGCCGTTTATATATATCGCCACAATTTTGGCGTTTCTGGGCGTGGCGATCGGCGTTATGGCGCTGATCGTGGCGATGGCTATTATGAGCGGTTTCACCAAAGAGTTTCGCGAAAAACTATTTGTGATGAACTATCCGATTACATTGATGCCTTACGCTGGTAAAACAATCGACGACGAGCTTGTCGATCGTCTCCGCGACAAGTTTCCCAATCTGCGATTTAGTCCATACTTAAGATCGGCGGCGCTAAGTCGCAAAGGCGATCAGATGGAGGGCGCGATCGTATTTGGCGTAGATTTTAACGCCGAGCGCGAGGTAAATCCCATATTTAATCGCGCCATAACCAAAGATAATTACGAGCCGTTCGAGGCGATCGCCGGCAAAGCTTTGGTAGATGAGTTTAATATTCAAAAAAACGAAAAATTATTGTTAATATTTACCAGCGCAAAACCGGCGGGGCTGGCGCTAACGCCCGTGATGAAACGCTTCGCGATCGCGGATAGTTTTGAATCGGGGTTAAACGCTTACGACAAAGCCTATTTTTACGCGCAATACGACGATCTGCGCGCGCTGCTGAACGCGAAAAAAGGCGAATATCACGGCGTGCATATCGACGCCAAAGAGCCTATGGAAATTATCGGCGCTATTAAAGAGGAAGTAGGTGCTAGGGCGGCGGCGATCGGCTGGTGGATGCAAAACGCCAATTTATTCGACGCGCTTGAGATGGAAAAGCGCGCTCTGTTTTTGGTGCTGATGCTGATCGTGCTGGTAGCCGCGCTGAATATTATCTCCTCGCTTATGATGACCGCGCTTAATCGCAGAAAAGAGATCGCGCTTTTGATGTCGCTTGGAGCGACGCCGCGCGAGGTGGGCGGGATATTTTTCGCGCTGGGCGCGATAATCGGTTTCGCGGGCGTCGCGGCGGGATCGGCGCTTGGCGGCGCGGCGCTGTGGGCGCTCGATCGCTTTGAGTTTATTAAAGTCGACGCAAGCGTTTACGGCTTTAGCAAGTTGCCGCTTGATCTTTCGGCGATCGATTTTACGCTTATCGCCGTCGGAGCGTTTGTTATAGCGCTGTTAAGTTCGTGGTATCCCGCGAAAAAAGCCGCTCAAACCGACGCGCTCAACACGCTCCGCAACGACTAACTTTTTGCTTAAAACGGCGAAGGGAGGGGGTTATAAAACGCGGCAAGATCGGGAGCGTTACTCGTCGCGGGTAAACTTTACATACTTTGGCACGGTGGGGATATAGGTTTCGTCGTCCCATAGCGCGCTTGTGATCATCAGATCGGCGCTGTAGCGGTTGCACGCGATCGGCACATTGTGGATTCGGCACTGGCGCAACAGCATCTGAATATCCGCCTCGTGCGGCTGCGGATTGAGATCGTCGATCAGGAAAATCGCCAGATTGATCTCGTGGCGCACCACCATCGCCGCGATCTCCGCGTCGCCGCCAAGCGGTCCGGAGTTCATACAGATGATCTCCGCCTCTACGCCCTGTTCCTCAAACGCCTTTTTGATAAGCCCGCCCGTCGTCCCAGTACAGATGAGCAGATGTTTCGACAGCGTTCGCGCGTTAAAGGTCGTCCATTCGACCATATCCGCTTTGCGCTGATCGTGCGCTACGATCGCTATTTTCAGCCGTTTATTTAGATGAAGCCGTTTCATTTTCGCTCCTTGCTTCCGAAAATCTTAACATCTCCCGCGCTTGGATCATATCCTTATCGCCGCGCCCCGAGATATTTACCAGCGCGGTTTTGCCTTTCAGATCGAGTTTTTTCAGGTAGGCTACCGCGTGCGCGGACTCAAACGCGGGGATAATGCCCTCCTTGCGGCTCAGCCAGACGAAAGCCTCCAAAGCCTCGCTGTCGGTTATCGAGTCGTATTGGACTTTGCCCGACTCTTTCAGCGCCGCGTGTTCGGGACCGACGCCCGGGTAATCCAGCCCCGCAGAAACCGAATGCGCCTCCAAAATCTGCCCCTCGCTATCTTGCAGAAAGTAGCTCAACTGCCCGTGCAGCACGCCCGCCGCGCCTTTTGAGAGGCTCGCGCCGTGCTTGCCGCTTTCCAGCCCCAAGCCGCCGGCTTCGATCCCGAAGCATTTGGTCTGCGGATCGTCCAGAAAGTGATAAAACGCGCCCATAGCGTTGCTGCCGCCGCCTACGCAGGCGATCACATAATCTGGCAGTTTGCCGCACAGCTCTAGTATCTGCGCGCGCGCCTCGTAGCTGATAATCGCCTGAAAATCGCGCACCATCATCGGATAGGGGTGCGGACCCGCCACCGTGCCGATAATATAATAGGTGTCCCTAGCGTGCGTAACCCAGTGGCGTATCGCCTCGTTCATCGCGTCTTTGAGCGTCTTAGAGCCGCCCTGAACCGCGTGAACCTTCGCGCCCAGCAGCTCCATTCGGAACACATTGAGCGCTTGGCGTTCCGCGTCGCGCGCGCCCATAAACACCTCGCACTCCAGCCCCAGCAGCGCGGCGATCGTAGCCGCCGCCACGCCGTGCTGCCCCGCGCCCGTTTCGGCGATCACTTTGGTTTTGCCCGTCTTTTGGGCGATCAGCCCCTGCAGCACCACATTGTTGATCTTGTGCGATCCCGTGTGGTTGAGGTCTTCGCGCTTGAGCCAAATATCCGCTTTAAGCTCGTCGCTCAGGCGTTTGGCGCGGTAAAGCGGGGAGGGGCGCCCCGTGTAGTTTCGTAGCAGATCGTCCGCTTCGCGCCAGAACGATTCGTCGCTTCTTAGCGCGCGGTATGTAGCGTCCAACTCGACGAGTAGCGGCATCAGCGTCTCCGGCGCGAAGCGCCCGCCAAACTTGCCAAAATGCCCGTTTTCGTCGGGATCGTATCTTGAGGGTTTGGGAATATACATCAGTCGCCCTCGATGTCCAAAATGGCGTAGAAGTTGGTCAGCTTTTTGATCTTATCCGCGCCGCCGAGATCAAACAGATTGATCACAAACGCCGCCTCGACGCACTTTGCCCCGACGCGCTCGATCAGCCTGATCGAGGCTTCCGCCGTGCCGCCGGTGGCGATGAGATCGTCGATAAAGAGCGCCTTTGCGTTTTTGACCGCGCTAAACGCGTCGATATGAATCTGAACTTCGTCAAATCCATACTCCAGCGCGTACTTTTCGCCAGCGGTGGTGTAGGGCAGCTTGCTCGGTTTGCGAATGGGCGCAAAACCCGCGCCGATAGCCAGCGCCAGCGGCGCGCCAAAGATAAAGCCGCGCGCTTCCGCGCCGACGACAAAGTCGATATTGGCGTTTTTGTAGCGATCGGCAAGGTGATCGATAACCGCTTTGAAGGCTTTTGGCGAGCCGACAAGCGTGGTGATATCCTTAAACTGCACGCCGACTTTGGGAAAGTCTGGCACATTGCGGATCGATTCGAGCAAAAACGCCTTTGTTTCAGCCGAGATAGACATAGTTTTCCTTTATAGCAGAGCTTCGATCTTACTTTCGAGGTCTTTAATTTTATGGCGGATGCGCTCGTTTTCGATGCGATACTGCGCGTTGCGGGCTTTGAACGCCTTCACGTCGTTGCGCAGGCGGTTCATCTCCTCGTTGAGAATATCGGTGTTGCCAAGACTTCTTTGCAACTGTATCTGATACTTGCGGATAAAGATTTCGGCTTCTTTGAGCGTCTCTTTTAGTATCTGGTTGTTTTTGTGCTCTTTTTCCATCAGATTTTTGTAGTAAAAGGTCTTGAAAAACAGAAAACCGACCGCCAATATCACGATCGTTACATAGAGCCACTCAAAAAAGATCACTTCGTTTCCAATTCGGCGATTTTCGCTATTCTCGCGCTATGCCGCCCGCCTTCAAAATCGGCGTTCAGCCAAGCGTCGATAATAGTCTCCATCGCGCCAAGCCCGATTGAGCGCGATCCAAAACATAGTATATTCGCGTCGTTGTGCTTTCGCGCCATCTGGGCGGTGTAAGCGTCGTGGCAGAGCGCGGCGCGAATGCCGCGAAACTTGTTGGCGGCTATGCTCATACCAATGCCCGTGCCGCAGATCAAAATCCCGCTCGATTTGCTGTCTCGCAAAACCGCCTCGCACACCTTAGCCGCGTAATCGGGATAATCGACGCGATCTAAGCCGTGCGCGCCCGCGTCTATAACCTCGCAGCGGTAGTTTTGCAGATACGCGATCGCCGCGCTTTTCATCTCGATCGCCGCGTGATCGGAACCTATCACGATCTTTTCCATAGCGCAAATTATAGCGACATCTCTTTAGGGCTTCGCCCCTT
>JAITEA010000204.1 GCA_031282285.1 Helicobacteraceae bacterium | reverse complement strand
CCGACAAATATTCCGCTAAATTTTTCTTTTTGAATAAAAATTGTTGTTCCATTTGATTGTTCGTTTAATTCAAAGCAGTGTTCGCCATCAAAAAGCCCTGAGAATAAGAACTTCCCACGCCAACAAAGTTTTCTGTTTTCTTGAATTTCAAGAACTTTCGGAGCAAAAGTTATTGGCATACTATCTGGCGGTTCAATTCTGACTTTTATAGTATTTCCAATGGCGACATTGCCTTTTATATATTTGATAAAAGGATTCCAATTGGGAAAATTGTCAAAATCGGTTAGGATTTTCCAAATTCTAGTTGAATTTGAGATTATTAGCGCTTCTGTATAAATTTCTTTTATCGCCATTTATCCTTCCTAAACCTACTTAATTTTATATTAATTTTGAATTTATTTCAAGAGCATTTTTCATATTTTTTAAGCAACTTTAGCTCATATCGCGCAACTTGACTGCTGTTTTTCGTAGCCCGAACCGCCTGCCGGCGGCAAAGCATATACGGATTGGGTCGAGGGCGAGCATTTGAGAGGTTATGGGCGGCAGCGAAACGCTCTGTTTTGTTAGTCTGCATAGCGCCGCGAGTTTTAGGGCACGAACAAGCGTTACTGCGTGTTGGAAAGCGGTGGGGGTGGGGGGAAGCCAAACAGCGATCCGACGGGCAAACCGCGAAAATAGGCGGTTAGATAGAGATAAGCTGAAGCGGGTTAATAGGCAAGCCGTCTTTGGTAACCTCGAAAACAAGTTCGCCGCTTACGCGCCCGATCGATTCGCGCTCTTTAAGCGATCGCGCCACTTTAATATTGGGCGAAATACTCTCAAGATTGCGATAGATCGTGTGGATATTGCCCTGATGTTCTACGATCACCACTTTGCCGAGCGTCTTAATATTGTCTGCAAACACCACCTTGCCGGGTAAAACGCTTCGCACAAGCGCGTCCGCGGAGCTTGGTTTAAGCGTTACGGAGTCGTTGTGTATCTTGATGTTATATACCGGATCGGTATAGGGTCCGAACGCTTTTGTAACCGTGATCGGCGGCGAATCGAGCGGCGCTTTGACCTTTTTGCCGTCGTAACTGCCCGCGCCCGCGCTCTGATACGAAACGCCGTACTGCTTAATAGCGATCTTGGCGCCGGGCAGCGCGTCTTGTTTTGCGATCTGCGACTGCTTCATATCGTCGGCGGTTTTCTGGCGCATAATGTTCAGATCGGCTAGTAGCTGCCGCTCGCGGTTTTTCTGATCGATTAGCTTATTCAGCTCGGTAAGATAGCCGCTTTTGCGCGTATTGAGCGCGTCGATCAGCTTCGTCTGCTCGCTTCTAAGCGCGCGCTGCCTGCCGTCGGCTTTTGCCAGCGCGTCGAGATTGCCCTGCAATTCGTCTATGCGGCTTTGCGTCTTTTTGATTTGCGCCATCTTATCCGCGTAGTTTGATTTCAGCCGCGCCGCGTCCTTTTCAACGCGATCGCGCATCAGAAAAAAAATCTCGGTTTTTATAATGTCCGCCTCGTTTTGCGATCCGCTTTTGCCAATCACCAAACTTTGCGCCGCGTGCTTTGCCAGCAGTTTGACAAGCCTTTTTTCGATCGCGTCTTTTTCCGCCGCCAGCGACTCTTTTTGCTTTTGCAAAGCGCCAAACTCGTCTCGTTCGCCCGCCGCTTTTTGCGCGAGCTTTTTAATCTCTTTTTCGCCGTTAGCCAACGCCTTTTCAATCTCGGCGACCAGCGCGTTAGCCGCGGCGATCTCCTTTGAGAGCGCGTCGACTTTGCTTTGCAGCGCGCCCTCGTCGCTTTGACTTTTTTCAAGACGGCTCTTCGCCGCTTTGATCTCCGCTTCGATCTCGTCGAGGCTTTTGGCTTCGGCGGCGATCGCGCCCAGCGACAAGATCGCAAATATAATCGTAAAAAGTTTCAAAAGCCTCATTGCGTCTCTTCCGCCTTCAAAATCACAAACAGAACGCCGCTAAGCGAAATAGCCAGCGCCGCGCCAAACAGCGTCAGCGACGAAGTTATCAGATCGTAGCGAATGCCGCCTAACCCCACTTCGTTTAACAGATTCTTGAGCATAGAATCGGCTGAAAGATAATAAAATAAACCCCCGACGATCAGCGAAGAGAAAAACGAATCGACGATCGCCAGACGAAACAGCGCGGCGCTTCTGAGCAGCAGCGGCGCGCCGAAGATCGCCATAATATTTACGCGCTTGCTGTGCTCGAAACGCCACACCTCCATCTGCCGCACGATCATCAAAAACGCCACCACAAACATCAGCGCGGCTAACGCGAGCAGCATAGTTTTTATTAGTAGCAGCAGCCGGTAGAGCCGATCCTGCGTTTTGGCGAAAGTCTCCACGCGAACGATCGAGTCGTTTTTGGCTAGCTGCCGCTCGATATTTTCGCGCTCTTCGCTCGATGGGTAAGAGCTAAGACGGAGGCTGTAGAAGCGCGGCATAGCGTTTTTGAGATAGGCTAAATTGGCGTCGCTCAGCGCGTCTTTCACCTCGTCCAAGATCAGCGCCGAATCGATCGGCTCCAGCGCGACCGCCTGCGGCGCCAGCGCCGAAATCTCGGAGAGTTCCAGCGGTTTTTTGGCTACGACGACAATCGCGTACTCGTCGCCAAGCGCGATCTCGTAGTCGTTCGTTACCTGCGAAAAGACGGCGACGGATTGAAAGGCGGCAAGCAAAGTTGTCAGCGCGATAATCAGCGAAAGATGGTTTTTAATTGATCTCAAAGAGCCGCCCTTTCTCGATGTAGAAGTGGCGATAGCTGGCGTCGATATTGGTCGGCATACGGTGCGTAACGATCGCCACCGTTTTGCCAAGTTGATTTATCTTCATAAACAGATCGTGAACCAACTGCGCCGAGTAGTCGTCCAGATTGCCCGTAGGTTCGTCTGCCAGCAACAACATAGGGTTGTGCGAAAGCGCGCGCGCCACCGCCGCCCTCTGCTGTTCGCCGCCGCTTAGCTCGCGCGGCAGGCGATCGCGGCGGCGCGTCAAATCCACATGCTTTAAGAGCCTATCGACTTGATCTTTGATCATCTTTTGATCGTAGCCCGCGATATAGAGCGGCAGGGCGATATTGCGCTCGATCGTCCATTCCTCTATCAGGCGGTAATCTTGAAAGACGATCCCCAGCTTGCGCCGAAGACGGTCGATCGCGCTTCTGGAGTTCGAGGGCATCTGAACGCCGCCGACGCTCAGAGAGCCTTTCGCGGGCGCGACCGCGCCGTAAAACGCCTTGATCAGCGTGGATTTGCCGCTGCCGCTAGCGCCCGTGATAAAGATCAGATCGCCCTCGTAGATGGAGAAGGTAAGGTTTTGCAGGATAGTTTCGCGGCTGTCGTAGGCGAGCGAAAGGTCTTTGGCGATCGCGATCTCCTTAGCCATAAAGCGCCTCGATCAGCGCTTGGTGCGCCAGCAAATTGGCTCTCGTAGGAAGCGGCGCGGCGGGAAAATAGGAGACGCGATCGCGCTCGGTTAAAAGATATAGATTTTGCAAAGCGTTTGGATCGCCCATAATTAAACGCGTCATAGAGCCTCCGCCCTCAAGTTGCCACTTTTTGGTTGCTCTAAGCAAAAACGCTTCCGCTTTTGCGATCAGATCGCGCCCGATCTCGTTTTTCGCCGCGCAACCGCTTGGAAAATCGAAATTATACGCGATATTCGCCGTTTCGCGATCGCGCAGATTGGTCAAAAACAGATCGAATATCGTTTTGTTCATCTTGCGCCAGCGATCCTCGTATTTGCTGCGCGTTATCGCCTCTTCGCCGGTTTTGGACGCCGCTGTCGCGCCCTCAAGTTTTTGCGCGATTTCAAGCGCGGCGGCAAAATACGCCTCGCTGTCGGTGCGCAGATGCAAAACGCCGTTTGCCTCCAAAATCCGCAGCGCCTCGTTCGCGAAGGCGGGGCTGAACACTCGGCGCGAGGGCGATTTGTCCCACGGGACGGGGAAATGGAGGAAAATCCGCTCGCAGCAGGCGGCGGGCATCGCGGCAAAGAGCGTTTTGGCGTCGCATAAAACCGCCGCGATATTATTGGCGCGCTTTGCCTCGGCGCGTTTCAGCAGCCGCTCGGCGCTTGGATGGTGAATCTCCACGCCAAGATGGATTTTGTCCGCGAAACTTTCGGCGTTTTGCAGGATATGCCGTCCGCTGCCAAATCCGACCTCGATCCAGAGCTTCTTGGAGCGATCGAGCGAAGCGATAAACGCGTTTGGATCGTAAAAGCCGCGCCCGATCGCCGCTTGTTTGATCTCGTCAAAGTTTTTCGCCTCGATTGTCGCGCCGCTTGAAGCGGCAAGTTCTATCAGCGCTCGTTTGACCGCGTCCAAAAACGGCGGGCGCGTTATTTTATCGGCTTTCAAAAGCGTCCGATCGCCTCGCGGGACATAACGAAGCAGAAATCTGCAACCGTTTGCCTCCGCGCCTACGATCCCGTCGTCTCCAGCCGAAACGAACAAAAACTTAACGCCGTTACTTTCAAACGGCGTTCGGGGCGTTTGCGCCGCGGCAAAACGCCTGACGAAAAGGTGGGGCATAGTCCCCTATTTTTTCGGCGCGTTCGGCTGCAGCGGCGCGGGCGTGGCTCCTCTGACCGCTTTTTGCTGAAGCGGCGACTCCAAGCCGTCGGGATCGACAAAGGTAACTTTGTAGAAGCGCTCCGCGCCCTCCTGCTCGATCGTTTCGCTGGCGGAGCTTACGGGCTTCAGCTCCGCGATCGGCGAAAAGCCGCCGTCCGCCGAAGAGGAGGCGTACAGACGATAAACGCCGTTGGCGTCCTCTTTGACGCGATTCCATTTGATGTCAATCTTGCCTCTGATCCTCGTGGTGGCGCTTATACCCGTTACGATCGGCGGCAGCGGCTTCGTCGCGGTGATAATCGCCTCGCTGGGTCTGCTGCGCAGATCGTCGAAACTTACGGATACGACTCTGTATTCGTACTCCGCGCCGTCGGCTAGATTTTCGTCGATAAACTCGGCGTGAAGCCTGCCGTTTAGCTTGCCGACGACGCGCCAATCGCTGCGTTTGCCGTCGCGCCGCTCGAAAATATAGCCGTTTATGCGCTCGTTGCTGTGGGGCCTGAAGATCACCTTCGCCTTGCGCGGCAGTATATTGCCGCTGGCAAGCCAGCTAATCGGTTCGGGCAGCGGCAGCGTGGAGGCGGCGATCGCGGGGGATTTGGGCGATTCGCGCCCGTCTTTGGTGTAGTAGGAGACGGCGTAGATGTACTGTTTGCCCTGCTTTATATCGCCGTCGTCGAGAAAGTGGTTGCTGAAGCGGTTGTAGGTTCCGCCGGCGCGAACAAGCGGCGCGCCCGTCTCGCCGCGATAGACGATATAGCCGACGATATTGGGATCGTCCGCGCCCTCCCACTCTAGTCCGATGGCGGTTCTGTCGCTTAGCGCCTCCAGACGCGGCGGCGCTTTGAGCTTCGAGTCCGTCTTAAGCGTAGTCGGGATTGTCGGCTGCGGGACGCACCCCAACAACAGCGCCGAAACGAGCAAGAAGGCGATTTTCGTCAAGTAATTCATCGATACGCTCCGCGTTAAAATTCAACCGCTCCAAAAACGGCTCGGGAAGCGGCGCTTCCGCAACCAGCGCGCCGCCCGTGGAGGGACGGCTAAGGTAGAGCCGATAAGCGTGCAAAAACACAGGCTCGATCTTATCTTTTGCCCCCTTATATCCGTACAACTTATCGCCTACTACATGCGCGCCTATGGATTGCAGATGCGCGCGAATCTGATGAGTGCGCCCCGTGAATAGCTTCGCGGCGATAAGCGCCTCGCCGTTATCCAACTGGGCAAGCTGAACGAAGGCGGTTTTGGCGGCGCGCCCGCCCCGAACGATCGCCATTTTCTTGCGATCGCGGGGGCTTCTGGCTATGGGGCGATCGACGATCTGATCGCGTTTGATGGCGCGATCGACGATCGCCAGATAGTAGCGCCCCATCTCGCGGCTCTCAAGCTGGCGCGAGAGCGCGGCGTGCGCGGCGTTGCTCTTTGCGACCGCCAGCGCGCCCGTCGTCTCCTTGTCGAGGCGATGCACGATCCCCAGCCGCTCCTCTCCGGCGATATTCGACAGCTCGTAACCTCTGGCTTTCAGCCAATCGACAAGCGTCGCCTCTTTGCAGCTTGGCGCGGGGTGCGTTACCAAGCCCGCGGGCTTGTTTATGATCATCAGATCGTCGTCCTCGTAGAGGATCGCTATGTCGAAATCAACGGCTGGACTTGGGGCTTTAGGCGGTTTTGGCGGCGGATTGACCGATATAACCGCGCCCGCTTTAAGCGTCTGCGAAGGCTTGATCGCGCCCTCGACAAAGCCGTTTTTGATCAGGCTTTGAGCTTCGGCGCGACCGATTTTGAGCGCGTCCGCCACGAAGCGATCGGCTCTTGTCGGGCTCGATACTTCAAAGGTTATGTCAGACTCGCTTGATCGGGTTTGATAAGTTTCGCGAAACGCTCGAACAGATAGCGCGACTCGCGCGGACCCGGGGAGGCTTCGGGGTGATACTGGACGGAAAAAATTGGTTCGTCTTTGTATTTTACGCCCTCGATCGTGCTATCAAACAGATTGATATGCGTAACTTCGGCAATATCCGCGATATTTTCAGGGACGGAATAGTTGTGATTCTGGCTGGTGATCTCCACCGCGCCGCTTTGCAGATTCTTGACGGGGTGATTGGCGCCGTGATGCCCGAACTTGAGCTTGTAGGTTTCGTAGCCGTGCGCGATCGAGAGCAGTTGATGACCAAGACAGATGCCAAAGATCGGAACTTTGGCTTTGACGAGTTTTTCGATCTCGCGTATCTGATCTTTTAGCGTCATAGGATCGCCCGGACCGTTGCTCAAAAACACGCCGTCGATTTGCTTGTCGGCAAAACGCGCCAACAGATCGTCCGCTTTCGTATCGTGCGCGACCACCTCCGTTTGCAATCCGACGGCGTTAAGCTCGTTTAAGATGTTCAGTTTCGCGCCAAAATCGAAGGCGGCGACGCGCCCTCTTTGCATCTGGGCGCGATCGTAGCTTTGCGTTTGATTGTTCCACGCGCCGCCGCGATAGATATACGGCTCTTTCGTCCCGACTTCGCCGAGAAAATTAACCTGATTCATTCTCGGCGCTTTGTCCAACACCGCGCGCAGATCGGCGTACGAACTAAACTCCGTGGAGACGACCGCCATCATAGAGCCGTCTTTGCGTATCAGTTTGGTCAAAACCCGCGTGTCGATATTATGAACGCCGATAATATTGCGGCGTTTAAGCAGCTCGCCAAGCGGCTCTTCGGATCGGTAATTGGACGGCGCGTTCTGATAGTTGCGGACGATAACGGCGCGGGCGAAAATGCCGCCGCTTTCGTTATCGTTTTTATTGACCCCCACTACGCCGATCTCCGGCGCGGTAAAGACGATAAACTGCCCCGCGTAGCTGGGATCGGTGATGATCTCCTGATAACCGCTCAACGAGGTGTTAAAGATAATTTCGCCGCTTGCCGTACCTTTGGCGCCGAAACTTTCGCCTTCGATTAATATGCCGTTTTCCAGATAGAGATAAACCGCGCTCATAACCCCAGCTTCCTTAGCTCTTCTTCGTAGTATTTGGCGAATAAAATATCGTACTCTTCCGTCCCGCGAACAAGGTTGCGCTTGTAGCTTTTGAGCTTTTCGTGCACCCGCTCCTCGATGTCTTCCTGTCTGCGCCCGTACTCCAAGATCGCTTTGGCGATCAGGTTTTTGACGCGGTTTTCGTCGGCGTAGCGGATCAGATCGCTTTCGTAGAGATCGTCTAATATGCGGTGCGCCAGATTGTTGGCGCGCCCGTCGTTGTCCAAGATCAGCCCGTTATCCGCCGCTATTTTGCGCTTGATCAGCCAAAAGAGCTTTTTGGGATCAAAGTTAGAGACTAGCCACTCCAAATCCTTGCGCTCGTCCTTTTCAAGATGATCCACATCTATTAGCGAGGCGAGCGCGCCGCCACCGCTTGCGATCGCCCTGAGATTGCCCGACTGAATAAGCGGCGCTCTGTCCTCAAGCTCGTCTATGATCTCGTTCACTTCGCCGTCCACGGCTTTTTCGAGCTTGAACTCCTCTTCCAGCCGCTTGGAAGCCGCGCCGATCACGGGCGCGTCGCCCTGCGTCAGACTGACGAGTTTGCTATTTACCAGCTCGCGGGCAATTTTTTCGGCTATAAATCTGATATGTTCGCTAGACAACCGCATTCCAAAGCTCCCCGCTATTTAGTTCGCTATTGTACACAATCAGCGGTTAGTTTGCGTCCGCCACCCAATTTTGATCTCCCATAAAACATCAGGCTCCCCTCCGCCCACGCTTCCCGCCTTCCTCTTTCCTGCCCCTCCGCCGTAGCGCCGCCCACATAACGACGGAAATAATCAAGCTTCTGATTGATGCGCGATAGAAAAATGGGCGAGAGGCGCAAGAACGAGGGAATGCGCGGCGATAATTTACCAGCAAAAACGAGCGAGAAAATAAGGGAGGACGCGGGAGGCTCGCGCCCGCCGCGATAGCGAACGGGCGCAAGCAGCGAAACTAAAGCGAACAGTCGCTTAGAATGGGGCGGGGACGGGAGTTTTGCCGCTAGGCCGAACAAAAGTCGGAGCCTGCGGCGGCGTAGCGCCCGTAGCGTCGCTGACAATATCGCCAATCTTTGCCGTCTTTTCGCCCGTTTCCGGATCGACATAGACGGTTTTGTCCGTGTATCCGTCGGCGCCTACTGTCGGCGGCGTGTTCACATCAGCAGGGTTTGAGCCGCCGCCAGTGCCGCTTGAGCCGCCGCTACTGCCGCTCGCGCCGCCGACAACGCTGCCGTCTGCCGCTTGATCGCCGCAACCGACCGCAAATAGTCCCAAAGCGGCTAAAAACGCTAAAACGGTTAGCTTTTTCATTATCTATCCTTTCATTTCTTTGGTTGAGCGTACGCCTTGCCAATATCGTAGCAGGCGTTTACGCTTTCGTCGCACAATAGATGCAACTTTTTACCGCCAAGCGTGGCGTTGATCTCGTAGGCTCTCAAAAAACCTTCCGCGATCGTTAT
>JAITEA010000140.1 GCA_031282285.1 Helicobacteraceae bacterium | reverse complement strand
AACGGGCGTTATAGAACAGGGCGCGATCGCAAGCGGAGCCAGCGGCGCGGCGGGCGCTTTTCTCTCGCCTATGATGGGCAGAGGCGCGCTCGTGGATTTTGTAAATAACGCGCTGGATTTTACCTTAGATTTTTATGAAAAAATCGCGCCCGATCTGCTGGTAAAAAAAGGCGCGTTAAGATTTCCAAAGCATAACGAAAATTTAGAGAAGTTTTCGCAAGATAGCGATCTGATAAAAATCCCGTATGAAAAACGAGACGGCGCGGTTTTCTTTCCAAACGCGGGCGCGATCGACGCGGTAAAAATATGCGAGCGGCTGTTAGCAAAATGCGTAGTATTCCAAGGAACAAAAGCCGATCGCCCGCGCTATCCAAACGGCGAGTGGATCATAGGCGATCATAGCTCGCCGATATTGGTAGTTTCTACGGGCGCGTACCAGCCGCTACTACCAGACTGGTGGCTCAAAAAGCGCGGCGTGTGGGGCGAAAGGCTGCGCGTTAAACCATCTCAACCAATCGCGCTAAACTATATGGGCGATATAGCGATCTCGGCTAGTTTTCCAGACGGCTTGGCGGCGATTGGCGCGACGCACAAACGCGGCGCGGCGGATTGGCGTATCGATTACGGCGCGATCGAAACGCTTTTGCGCGAGGCTACTAAGCTATTGCCGCCGATAAAAGAGGCGGAGTTTTTGGATATTCTTGGCGGTATGCGCCCGTCCAGTTCGGACTATATGCCGATCGCCGGATTGTTTCCAGACGCGCATAAGATATTAAGCGATTTTCCAAAGATTCCGCACGGGGTAAGCGCGCCGCGGGAGGAGTTTGCGTATTATCCAAATCTTTACTTTTTCGGAGCGCACGGGGCGCGAGGTTTTGTAACCGCTCCTTATACGGCGCGAACATTAGCCGAAGCGATCGCAAACGGCGAACGCGGCGAAACCTTATTGGAACCGTCGCGTTTTATACTGCGCGCCTTTAGAAAAGAGGCGAAATTAAGCGACCGCGACTGGCTTACGCGCTATGCGCGATTGGAGTATTAAGGAGTATTAGATGGAAGAGACGGCAATAGACAAATTGCGCCGCGTTTCGCTTTCGCTGTTCAGGCAAAATATATTCGGCGTATTTCACGGATCGATCTCGGCGCGAGTGGAGCTGGATAAGTTTATTATCAACAAAAAAGAGGCGATCTTCGACGCGATGGACGAAGAGGATTTTATCCTGCTTCATCACAGCCGCGATTATCGCTGGAAAGAGGCTAGTCTGGATAGCGAAATTCACTCGTCGATCTATAAGAATATTCCCGACGCTAAATATGTCGCCTACGCTATGCCGCCGTTTGCTACGGCGTATTCGCTGGATAACGATTATATCGTTCCGCGCGATTATTTTGGCAAGCGGTTATATCCTAGCTTGAAAATCTACGATCCAAAAAAATACGACGACTGGTACGAACGCGCCGACGTGGAGATATCGCGCGCTATGATCGAGCGCGACGCGGATATTTTGGTTATTCGCGGCTACGGCTTATACGCGCACGCAAGAGAGATTAACGATCTGGCGAAAAAATTCGCGATCATAGAAAACAGTTGCAAAGTACTGCTCTACGCCAGCTTTTAATAAAGCGCTCTATATCCGCTTTGGCGCGGCGGATATAAAGCGATAATCGGCGGCGCTTAAAATTGGAAGCGCTCCAATCTATTTTTCAGCTCTAGCGTCATACGATCAAGATGCGCGCTCGCTTTTGCGATCTCCTCGACGCTATTGGCGTTTTTGGCGGTTATGCTCGCGATTTCGCGCATACTCTCCGCCGAAGCGTCCGCCGATCCCAGCAATCCGTTTAATCTAGTAACGCTGTCGTCCACCGCGCCGACCGCGTTTTCCATCGTCTTGACCGCCACCTCCACATTTTTGCTGCCCGTATCGGCGATATTTACCAGCTCCTCGCTGGCTTTGGCGCTCTTTTGCATCTCCTCGCTCGATTCGATCACCGACTGCGTAACCGTCGTAAGCGTGGCGTTGATCTCGCTAAGCGTCTTTTGCGTCCTCTCTGCCAACTTTCGCACCTCGTCGGCGACCACCGCGAAGCCGCGCCCGTGTTCGCCCGCCCTCGCCGCCTCGATCGCGGCGTTGAGCGCCAGCAAATTGGTCTGATCGGCGATGTCGTTGATCGTGGTAAGCACGCCTCGTATCTGCTCGGTTTGCTTGCTCAGCAGCGCGAGTTTTTGCGAAAGCTCGCCCTGCTCGGCGCTTCTGGCGCGAATGGAAGCCGCCATACTCTCAATATCGCGGCGGAGGGCGTGAAGCTGAACATTGGAGTCTTTGGCGTTCGCGCTGGTCTGCGCAAACGATTCGCTAAGCGCCTTTGCCTCCGCGCCGATCGCGGCGATCTTGCTCTCGGAGGCTTTGATGTAGGCTTGCGATCCGCTCGCCGCTTTGCCGATCTCGTTTGCCGTCGCGCTTAGCTGCGCGCTCACGCTCGCGTTGTCTTCGGCGCTGTCGAAAGTCTCGCGCACCGCGGCGCTGACGCTGTCGAGCAGCGAGTTCAGCGCCAGACCGATCTGCCCTATCTCGTCTTGAGCGCTGATGCGCGCCCTGTTTTTCAAATCCAGCGATTGCGCGGCGCGTTTTACGAATAGATTGATCGTAGTTATGCG
>JAITEA010000105.1 GCA_031282285.1 Helicobacteraceae bacterium | reverse complement strand
CAAACGCGACTATTCCCCTGTTTAACGCTTCGCTTTGCTCGCTAACGGGGATACCCCTTCGTCGCGCTAGACGCTCAATACGCGATCTAAAAGGGCGGCTTTAAGCGCGCGGGGAGAGAGAAGGCGATCGGCGTTCCGCGCCGCTCTGTGTTGGTTCCTATGCGAGCGTCGCTCCGCGCCGCTTCGCCCCCCGATAAGGGGGGGGTTCAGGTATTTCTTTTGGATTCCCGCCTGCGCGGGAATGACGAGAAAAGGCGGAGCTGGCGTAAATTGCGGGAATGACAGGCGGCTTCTATGCGATCAGAGCGCCAAAGAAGCGCCGGCACAACCAAAGAAGATCCTGCGAAGCGTCCGCTCAAAAGCCCGCCGCAAACGAAGCGGAACTTAGGAGCGGATCGCCCTCGCGTTAAAGGGCGCAAAAACGCTTTGCCTTATCCTTTAGCCTTGCCCAATCAAGCAAAAAGCTGGAATTAAGGCAGGTTAAGCGTTGCAAAAACGGCGGCTGTTACCATATTGGCTCAAATGTCGCAGATGTGCCCAAATTCCTTGAGCCATCGTCATTTATGCCAAGAATTTGCGTTACTATAAGCGAATCATCAGAAGCGCTTTTCTTGTATTCATACGCTTCCGCGCCGCCCCCTTCGCCAAAAGGCATAAATGTTATGAATACATTGCCAACCGCGGAATAGTAGCACGGCGCATTTACGGAATAAATTACGCCGCCGCCAACATCAAAATAAGGGACAAAATAATTCAACTTGCCAAACGGATCGTATGTTTGAACAGTTTTGCCGTCTGGCAGTAACGCTTTCCACGATCCCGTTAAATTATTATCCGCGTTAAACGGCTTGGATAATTGCGTCGTTCTGTCGGCGTCTTTGAAGTTGTCCGTGTTCGGTTTGCGATTAAGCTGCGTGGTTTTCTCAGGCGTAAAAGCGCCGCTTGCTTCGTCAAACTCGCCTTCGGTAACGATGATGGTATTGTTGTCGATTACCTTGTAGGTATAAGCGCCAACGCCTTCGATGTCCAGATAGGTTACCATATAACCATTCGCGACAATATACGCGTTCGTAGAGATTTGCCCTTGATATGAAATCTCAACGGTGCCGTTGCGTTCGTATTTGAAATCCAGTATCGCTCCGCCCATACTTGGAATAGCTGAGCTCCACTCGCCTAAAAACGGATTGGCTTCTTCCGTTAGCCAAACCACTTCAGGTTCGGCAGGGGGTTGCGGGTAACCCCCCCCCCCCCCCCCAGAAGCGATATCGCAACCAAGCAGGCTGAAACCGGCGGCGGTAAGACCAAGCGCGGCTATAACCGCGCCAACTATTTGAGAGAGAACTCTCATCTTCGACTCCTCTTATGAAATTAGATATTGCAATCAATACCTTGACCAGATCGTAGCCTATTGCTTCTTAAATTACAGATTGAATATCGCAATCGTTAGCTAAAAACGCGGCACGGAAAGCGGGTTTTTCAAGAGGCGTATCAAGCCGCGCAGGTCGGGAGTTTTTGCCGCTTTGGGGGTTTATTGTATGCTGTCGGTCATTATTTAGGGATAAAGGCGCGATCGGCGTTGCAGAACAAACGAATTTTTCTTTCGCCGCCGCATATGGGCGGGGCGGAACTTGGCTTTATACAAGAGGCGTTCGAGAAAAACTATATCGCGCCGCTTGGCGAGAATGTTACGGGTTTTGAGGAGGCGATCAAAGCCTTTACGGGCGCCAAATACGCGCTTGGCGTATCCAGCGGCACGGCGGCGCTTCATCTTGCCCTGCGCGCGCTGGGCGTAGGCGCGGGCGATAAGATCGCCGTCAGCTCCTTTACTTTTATCGGCTCGGTTTCGCCTATTATTTACCAAAACGCGGAGCCGATCTTTGTCGATTCGGACGAAAAAAGCTGGAATATCGATCCTAATCTGCTTGAAATATGCTGCAAAAAACATAAGCCAAAGGCGCTTATCCTTGTACATCTGTACGGGCAGGCGGCGGATATGGACGCTATTTGCGCTATCTGCGATCGCTACGGCGTCGCGCTGATCGAGGACGCCGCCGAAGCGCTGGGCGCGACGCACCGCGGCAGGTTTTGCGGCGCGATCGCGCCGATTGGCGTCTATTCGTTTAACGGCAACAAGATCATTACCACAAGCGGCGGCGGTATGCTGGTAGCAAGCGACGAGGCGCCGATCAAAAAAGCGCTCTTCCTCGCCACGCAGGCGAGAGAAAAAGCGGCGCACTACGAACACCGCGAGATTGGCTACAACTACCGAATGAGCAACATAACGGCGGGCATCGGGCGCGGGCAGGCGCTGGTTTTGTCCAAGCGGGTTGAAAGGCGGCGCGAGATTTTCGAGTTCTACCGCCGCGCTTTAGGCGATCTGCCCGTTAGTTTTATGCCCGAACTGCCGCTAACGCGCGGCAATCGCTGGCTTACGACGATTACGATCGAGGAGAAAGCGATCCCGCCGGAGCGCCTTCGTCTCGCGCTGGAAGAGGAGAATATAGAATCGCGCCCGCTGTGGAAACCGATGCATCTTCAGCCGCTGTTTCAAAACGCCGAGCGCTTGATAAGCGGCGTAAGCCAGAAGCTGTTTGAAAAGGGTTTGTGCCTGCCCAGCGGGACGGCTATGAGCGCGGACGATCTGGAGTTTATCGCCGCCGCGATAAAAAGAGCGTTCGGCGCGGGCGCTTGAGCGCTTGGCTGTTATAATGGGTTTCCAAAAGGGTTTGGCGTGAGCGCGTTTGATCGAGTAGGTTTCAGTCTGTTTTCGCTCGCCATTTTAGCGGCGGCGGGCGTTAGCGTCCTGTTTTCAGATCGCCTGCCTATTGGCGCGCTCTTAATTTTCGCGCATTTCTTTTTCTTTATCGCCGCCGCGCTCTCCGCGCAGTTTGGACGGCTCAATCCGCTTTACGCGCTGCTGCCGATCTGGGTCGTCGGCGCGGCGCTTACGGATAGTTTCGCCTTTTTCGATATCCGCGTCGAACCCGCCGCCGCCGAACTGCTGCGCGTCGTCGCGTGGTATATCGCGCCGCTTAACTTCGCGGTTTTTACTTGGCTGGAGGAGCGATCGTTCTTTTCCGTCAGCTCGCTTGCGCGGATAACCGCTATCGCGCTGGAGCTGTGCGTTATCGCCCTGATCGCCTTTAGCGCCGCCGCGCCGAACGCTTACGACGCGCTCGCGACGGAGCTTTTCAGCCCGCCTCTAGCGCTCGCCGGCGTTCCGCAGATCGCGCTGATCGTCGTCCTGCTCGCCGCTATCGCGCTGATCGTAAAGATATTTATCGAGCGGCAAAACACGCTTGAAACCGCTATGTTTTTCGCCCTTTTGGGCGCGCTCGCGGCGCTCTATTTTTATCCCGATCGCGGCGCGCAGATCGTATTTTTGCTGGCTTCGGCGGCGATTATCGCGGCGGGATTTACGCGCTTAGCGTACAAACTTGCCTACTACGACGAGCTAACGGGCGCGCTGGGGCGGCGCGCGTTGTTTGAGGCGCTGCATAAACTCTCCGGTCGTTACGCCATAGCGATGGTAGATATTGATCATTTCAAGCTGTTTAACGATCGATACGGACACGACGCGGGCGATCAGGCGCTGAAGATGGTCGCGACCAAACTCGCGCTCACGCGCGGCGGCGCGAAGGTCTATCGCTACGGCGGAGAGGAGTTTACGATCATCTTTAACGGCAAGAACAAAAAAGAAGCCGCGCCCTATCTGGAAGAGGCGCGGGAGGCGGTGGAAGGATCGCCGTTTATCAAGCGATCGGCAAAGCGCCCCAAAGCCAAACTGAAAAACTACCGCAAAGTTCGCGGCGCGAACGACGATTACGAGCGCATAACCGTAACGATCAGCATCGGCGCGTCCGACGGGGAAAACGGCGGAACGCAAAACGAGGTTATCAAGGCGGCGGACAGGGCGCTGTACAGAGCCAAAGAGCAGGGGCGCAACCGCGTCGTCGTAAGTTAGCGGCGGCGAAGGGTTATATTACAATTACGCGAAAGCGCAAGATACAAAAAGGATATATATGTTTAGAGTAGCCCTCGTCGGTCGCCCGAACGCGGGCAAAAGCGCGCTGTTTAACCGCTTGATAGGCGCTAGGGAAGCGATCGTGAGCGAAGTCGCGGGCGCGACGAGAGATATTAAGATAGGGCGCGCCGTTATCGACGGGGCGGAGATCGAGGTTATGGACACGGGCGGGCTGGACGATCGCGGCGAAATCTTCGCGATCGCGCGCAAAAAGGCGATCGAAGCGGCGCAAAACGCCGATCTGACGCTCTTTCTGGCGGACGGGCAGCTATCGCCGGACGACGAGGACAGGCGGCTGTTTTACGAGCTGCAAAAGCAAAATCCCGCGATAGCGCTTGTACTAAATAAAATAGACAACGACAAGCTGGAGAGCCAGCGATACGAATATATGAGCTACGGCGTCAAGGAGCTTTACACGATCTCCTGTTCGCACGGGCGCGGGCTTGACGAGCTTAAAAAGCTGCTGATCAAGGCGGCAAAAGCCTCCGACAAGGCGAACGCCGCCGAAACGAGCGAAACGGCTGGGAGCCAAAGCGAGGCGATCAGAGTCGCGATTATCGGTCGCCCGAACGCGGGCAAAAGCGCGCTGTTAAACGCGATCGTGGGCTTCGATCGCGCCGTGGTAAGCTCCGTTGCCGGCACGACGATCGATCCGGTCGACGAGACGATCTTGCTTAACGATCGCGAGATCGTCTTTGTGGATACGGCGGGCATTCGCAAACGCGGTCGCATAGAGGGCGTGGAGCGCTTCGCCTTCGATCGCACCGAAAAGGCGCTGACGAGAGCCGATATAGCGCTGATTGTGCTTGATGCGAGCGAAGATTTTACCGAGCTTGACGAGCGCATAGCGGGGCTTGCCGACAAGTACAAAACGGCGGCGATTATCGTCTTGAACAAGTATGATATAGCGCGCGAGGAGTACAAAACGCTGGAAAAGCAGACGCGCGATCGCTTTATATTTTTAAGCCATGCGCCGATTATCTCCTTAAGCGCGATCTCCAAAAAACGGGTGAATAAGCTAGGCGATCTGATCGAAAGCGTATATGAAAACTACTCGCGCCGCGTCCCTACGGCGCGGCTCAACGAGATAATCGAAGAGGCGATCGGCAAACACAAAATACCCTCCGATCGCGGCAAAGCGGTCAAGATTTACTACGCGGCGCAATACGAGACTAAACCGCCCAAAATCGCGCTGATCTGCAACCGCCCGCGGTCAATCCATTTCAGCTACCTGCGGTACTTAGCCAATAAATTACGGGAAAATATTGATTTTTCAGGCTCGCCCATCGTAATCGAAGCGAAATCTAAACAAAAAAAGGCGTAACTTAAAGTGAGAATAGAGTATGATTGCGCCAATACCACACTTTCGGGGGGAAGGCTGTCAATATGAAACAACTAGGCTTTTTCGGAAGGATACGCAACCGCTTTATCCTGTCGTTCGCGGCGATCGTCGTTATTCTAACGGCGGTAATCATTGGCGCTCTGTGGCTTGACTACAGAGATATGACCAACAAAGCGGCTGAAGAGTCGATGTCGCGTCTTAGCAAATCGATCTTCCAAACGCTCTTTATCGCCATGAGCGGCGGCGACAGCAAGCCGGTGCATGACGCGCTCCAAAAAGCGAAGGACGACAACATCGTCGATCGTCTCGATCTGCATGTTTCCAGAGAGATCATCGAGATTTTCCGCGCGGGCGAAACATACAACCCGCCCGCCGAGATTGGCGCGGTGTTTGACGGCAAAACAGAGGTATTTCAACCCGTTGAAAACTTCGCAGGCATCAAGCGCGGCGCGCGTTACATCAAACCGTTCCTAGCCGAGAGCCAATGCACCGACTGTCATACCAACATTCAGGTTGGGCAGGTGCTGGGCGTAATGGACTTGACGCTTTCGCAGGATAAATACGACGAAATATCCGCTCAGTCGATCCAGAGGGTCGTGCTGATAATGCTCGCTCTGATCGTAGTCAGCGGCATTATTATGAACTTTGTATCAACGCATCTGATATTCTCGCCGCTTTACGAACTGCGCGACGCGGTTAAACGACTCGCTTCCACGGCGGGCGACCCCGACGTGCGGCTGCAAGAGCGCGGCTACAACGAGTTTGGCGAGGTTGCGCACCACTTCAACCGCTTTATCGACAAGGTGTATGTGATCAACCGCCGCCTTGCCACCGAGCAGAAGAAGACGCAAAAACTGCTTGAAGAGCGCGAAATCGAGTTCCAACGCCGCGTGGAAGAGGTTCGCAAATCCGATCGCGAACAACGCCGCTATGTGGAAATCGTCGACAGCAACGTGATCATCTCCCGCACCGATCTAAGCGGCGTGATCACTTCCGTCAGCGAAGCCTTCTGCCGCGTATCCGGCTACACGAAAGACGAGCTGGTCAATATGCCGCACAATATCGTGCGCCATCCCACCACCCCCGCGCAAACTTTCGCGGAGCTGTGGCATACGATCAAAGCCGGCGGCGTCTGGCAGGGCGAGATGAAAAACCGCAGAAAAGACGGCGTCGCCTATTGGGTGCGCATGGTTATTTCGCCGCTCTTTGACGACGCTAACGAGATTAAGGGTTATGTGGCGGTATGCTTGGATATTACCGAACAGAAAGAGCTTGAGGCTCTGATGATCAAGTCTACCGATCAAGACGCGGAAGCCGCGGCAGCCGCGACTAAGAACAAAAAAACCCTTCGTTTTGAATAACGCCTTCGTTATTCGCGCGGACAAGCCTCTCTAAAGGGGGGCTTGCCCCCCTTCATTTGCTACACAGAGGATTAAATGGTTCGAACCGGTAAGCGCGGCGTTAGAAAAGAGGATTTGCGTTTTTTCTATAAACTCCGCACGCGGTTTGTCATCTTGGGCGCCGTCGTAGTCGTAACGCTGACGGCGGCGATCTTGTTTATACTCACCGACGATTATCGCGCCATTATCGATCGCACCGCTAAAACCTCCGTAGAACGGTTAAGCCAGTCTATCTTTCAAACGCTCTTTGCCTCTATGAGCGCCGGCGGCTCCTCCGGCGACGTGCTTACGACGCTCGATCTAGCCAAACAAGAGCGCTATGTGGAGAGTCTGGAGCTATATGTGCTTCCCGTCGCGCTGATTGATTCGCGGCGAAAGTTTAATATAAGCGACTTCCCCGAAGAGGTCAAAAAGGCGATCAACGAAAAAACCGAACAAGACATAATCATCGCCGGCGAAGAGAGAAAAATCCGCCATCTTAAGCCCTTCAAGGCTCAAGAAAACTGTCTGGTTTGCCATACGGGAGCCAAAGAGGGCGACATATTGGGCGTGATGGATCTGACCTTCTCGCTCGCCGAATACGACGATATGTCGCTGCTTTCCATCAAGCGGATCGCGCTGATTATCTTTCTGCTGACGCTTGCCGCCAGCGCGTTTTTCCTGCGCTTCTCCACAAAGCTGATCTTCGCTCCGATCAAAGAGCTTGAGGGCGCCACCGCCAGACTCGCCAAAAACGCTGGCGATCCCGATGTGCGGCTTGGCGAATGGGGCAGAAACGAGTTTGGCGTTATCGCCGATCACTTCAACCGCTTTATCGAGGCGGTTTACGAGATCAACCGCCGGCTGGAGCAGGAAGAAGCCAAGATGAAGCGGTTTTTGGAGGATCGCGAAGCGGAGATCGAGCGGCGAACGGCGCAGGTACACGATCTTAACCGCGAGCTAAATCACTACCTCGATGTGGTGGACGAGAATGTGATCAACTCCCGAACCGACACGCAGGGCATCATCACCTATGTTTCAGCCGCCTTCTGCCGCATTTCTGGATTTTCCAAGAGCGAGCTTTTGGGACAGCCGCACAACATCGTGCGCCACCCCGACACGCCAAGAGAGCTCTATGTGGATATGTGGGATACGATCAAACGGGGCTTGACTTGGAGCGGGGAGCTTAAAAACCGCAAGAAAGACGGCGGCTATTACTGGGTTCAAACCACTATCTCGCCGATCTTCTCGGAAACGAGCGTTATCAAGGGCTTCATCGCGATCAGGCACGATATCTCGCTGCAAAAGGAGCTCGCGGACACGCTGCAGAAGCTGAACGAGGCGACGAGGCAATCTCACACCGACGCGCTGACGGGCATAATGAACCGCTTAAGAATCAACGAGCTGCTCCAGATGGAGATCGACCGCTCCGAAAGATACGGCGAGGATTTGAGCGTCGCGCTGCTGGACATCGACCACTTCAAGACGGTCAACGACACCTTCGGGCATCTCGTCGGCGATCAAACGCTTAAAACCCTCGCGCAGATTCTTATGGCAAGAACCCGCAAAACCGACTTGGCGGCGCGCTGGGGCGGCGAAGAGTTTCTGATCGTGCTGATCAACACCTCGCAGGAGTGGGCGGCGCGGAAAATGGAGCAGTTGCGCTTAGCCATAGAGACTCACGACTACGGGGACGCGCCGAAAGTAACCGTGAGCATCGGCGTCTCCTCGTATCAAAGCGGCGACACGATCGAATCGCTGATCGGGCGCGCCGATGTAGCCTTGTATCTTGCCAAAGCCGGCGGCAGAAACCGCGTGGAGATCGGCTCCGGCGAGGAAAACGGACAGATTGAAACGGATTTATCGGAGGAAACGGCGCTAAATGATTGATCTTAAAAAACTTGAACAGGATTACGAATCTTTTTACGCGCAGATTAAGCGCAAACATATCGACGAGGAGTTGCTGGAGTCGCTCAAAACCAAGTTGCGCGAGGCTAAACGCCTAAGACGCGAGCTGGAGGAGCGCCAAGCGCTGCAAAACCGCCTGAGCAAAACATTCGGCGCGCTCAAAGCAAGCGGCGGGGATATATCCGAGCTTAGCGCGCAGGTTACCGAAAACAAGGGCGCGATCGCGGCGCTAACCGAACTGCTCAGATCGGCTGAAAACGAGCTGGAGATCGAGGCGCTCAATCTGCCCAACCCGCCCGACTCGTGCGTGCCGGACGGCAAAGACGAAAACGACAATGTAGAGCTGAAGCGGATATTAACGCCGCGCGTTTTTGATTTCAAGCCAAAGCCGCACTACGAGCTAGGCGTTGAAAAGGGGTGGCTGGATTTTGAGCGCGCCGCCAAGATCGCCGGCGGGCGGTTTACCGTTATGCGCGGCTTAGCGGCGAAGCTGGAGCGCGCGCTGATTAGCTATATGATCGACTTCAACGAAGCGCGAGGCTTCAAAGAGGCGTGGCTGCCCGTGCTGGTCAATCGCAAATCGCTTACCGGCACGGCGCATCTGCCCAAGTTTGAAGCCGATCTCTACCTCGCCGAAACGGGCGAGCTTAGCGAAAACGATCTCTTTCTGGCGCCGACCGCCGAAGCGCCGCTTGTCAATCTGTATTACGACGAGATTATCCCCGAGGAGGAGCTGCCGATCAAGCTCACGGCGCACACGCTCAGCTTTCGCAAAGAGGCGGGCAGCGCGGGCAGGGACACGCGCGGTATGATGCGCCAGCATCAGTTTGACAAGGTGGAACTTGTGGCGCTGGTCAAGCCTGAAGAGAGCGACAGAACCTTCGACGAGATGGTAGCCTGCGCCAGCGATCTGCTAACCAGTCTAGAGCTGCCGCACCGCTATGTACAGTTGTGCGCGGGCGATATGGGCTTCAGCGCGGCGAAAACTATCGATCTCGAGGTCTGGATTCCAAGCGAGGGCAGATACCGCGAGATAAGCTCGATCAGCAACACGCGGGATTTTCAGGCGCGGCGGGCGAAGATTCGCTACAAGAGCGGCAAAACCAACAAATTGGTTCACGCGCTGAACGGATCGAGCCTCGCGGTGGGGCGCACGCTGATCGCGATTTTGGAAAATCATCAGCGATCCGACGGGGAGATCGCTCTGCCAAGCGCGCTTGAACCCTACCTTAAACGAGGCTGATTTTGGCTGAGGAAACCGAACGGGCGCGCGATCAGACAGATCAAAACGCCGAGGTTTATGTACTCAAGCCCGACGATTCGGATCATTCGGAGGAGGGCGAGAAGCCTGAATCCGCCGAACCGCCAAAGCCTAGCCGAAACGAGCGGATAGAGCGGGCGTTAGCCAAGATCGAGGCGGCGGTGAAAAAGCCGGTCGTATGGGGCGGCGCGACGCTGCTTGTTATGCTGGGCGTTTTCGGAACGCTGGCGCTTGTTTTTACCGCGTCCAAAGAAACCGTCTATCAGCCCAAGCCGTTCAGGGCGAGCGAGGCGATCGCCGCCTCCAGAGACGATCGCGAGCTTATCGCCATCAACCGCGACTCCTCTACGCTGGAAGGTATGCTCGCCAAAGCGGCGATGCTCTACGACGAAGGTTCGACGGCGCAGGCGCTGGACATATACGAGCAGATTTCGATCTTCAGCGAGTCCGTTTCGCTATACAATCTTGGCGTGGCGCGTATGAGAAAGGGCGACTATCAAGGCGCGCTCGAGGTTTTCAAGCCGCATATCGACATCGACGCGCGCAAAACGGCGGGCGCTATCAACGCGGCGGTCTGCGCGCTGAAGCTAGGCGACGAGCCGCTTTTCCGCCGTTATATCGGCGTCGCCAAAGAGAGCTTGAAAAACGAATCCGCCTCGCCGCTTTACCAGTACTACTACACGCTGATAAACTACTACGACAACCGCCCGTTTGACGCGCTCATTGGCGCCGCCGCGCCGTCGATCGACTATCTGGACGAGAATCGCAACCTGATCTTGGCAAAGATGCGGCTGATGTTCAGCGACGCTTCAGGGTCGATCGACGCGCTCGAAAAAAGCGGCAAGTCCGAACACCTGCCCACGCTTGGATTGCTGTACGCCAGAATCGGCGATTGGGCAAACGCGGCGGACAGGCTTGCAAGGGCGATAAGCGCGGATATCGATCAGAACCGATCGCGCTCCGCGCTGATACTCGTTCATATCAAAAGCGGCTTTTTCAAAGACGCCTCGTCGCTGATCGACGAAACGCTGAAGCTGGAGATAAACCCGTTTTACTATCCAATCCGCGTCAAGCTCAAAGATCGCCTGTTTGATATAGGCGAGGCGCAGAACTACTTCGCCACGCAGTTGCTGATCGACGAGAAGGTCTTTTTGCAGGCTATGTTCAACTACGCGCCCTATATGATGGTCGATCCCGACAAGAGCGTTACGCATATACGAAAAGGGCAGATCGCGCTAAGCGGCGGCGAGATCGACGAGGCGGCGGCGTTTTTGGAACAGAGCCGCGTTTTCGCTGGCGCGGGCGCGAGAATGAGCGCGGCGATCAAGCTGGCGATCAACAACCGCCTTATTCTGGCAAATCAGGCGCTGGCGCAAGCCGAAAGCGAGTTCGCGACCAGCGACGCTTTGGAGTACAACCTCGCGCTCTCCTACGCGCAGCTTGGGCGCTTTCCAGAGGCGTATCAGCGCTTTCGCCGCGCCTATTATCTCAATCCCAAAAATATCGAGGCGGGCGTTTACGCGGCGGCGCTTTCCTCTTTCACCAGAGCCGACGAGAGCCGTTTGATCGGCGAGCTTACCGCCGCGCTTAGCGATCGCGAGGACGATCAGAGCGCGTTTTGGCGCGCGCTGCTGAGCTTCCACGACAAGAACTTTCAGGGTACCGCGCAATGGCTCGAGCGCGACAAGAAAGAAAACTCGCCGCAATACATTCTGCTGGACATATTCTCCGCCGACCAGACCAACCGCCCCGAGGCGCTGAAAAAGGCGGCGGGCAAACTCGCCGAGCTTTACCCCAACGATATACTCTCCGGCATATTCGAGCTATACGCCGCCAACAAGGGCAAACCGATGCGGCTGTTTGCTTTCGCGGCGCAGGAGTTTATGCTAAGGCGCGATCTCAACTTCGACTCGCTCTACTACGGCGCGCCAATCGCGCGCGATCTCTACGCCAAACTAGGTTTGATAACGGGCAATCTTGAGAGCGTGCGCGAGATACTGCTCCAAAGGCTGGCGGTGGAAAAGAGCGAACCTAGAACGCTGATGCAGGCGCTGATCACGGTAAATATCTACCTGCAAAACTTCGAGGAGGCGTACGCGCTTAGCAACGCGCTGATAGACGAACTTGGCGTCAAAGATGTAGATACGCTGCTTTACGGCGCTATCGCCTCGATCGGCGCGGGGCACAAGGAGAACGCGATCGCGCTTTTGCAGATGGCAAAAGGCGCCGATCCCAAAGATCGCGAGACGCGCTACGCGCTTGGATTGCTCTATCAGGAGATTGGCGCGGCGAAAAGCGCTTCGCTGGAGTATTCGCAAATTGGCTCCGATCGCTACGAAAGCCGCTTTTTCGATTTCGATATCCGCGCAGCCGACGATCCCGAACGCGCCGACTAACCCCGCTTCATAATTTTCTCGCTAGAATGACAAACGCCAAATATGATAAAGTCAAGGATAACCGCGATATGATCAAACGCTTGTCGTCTATCGTTCTTATTGTTTTCGTTCAACTATCCTTCGCAAGCGATCAAGAGGAGTTTATGCGGATCTGCCTTGATCCAAACGAAAACGAAATGAGCGCGCAATGACGATCGTAATCCGCAAAAGCGCTATTGGGCGGCAATCTAGCGCGGCT
>JAITEA010000084.1 GCA_031282285.1 Helicobacteraceae bacterium | reverse complement strand
CGCGCCGTTTAGATAGTCGTTAAAGGGTTTCATAAGTTTGAAAATACGCGCCGCGCGCTTAGCAAAATTATCCGCGCAAACCGCCTCGTCTGAAATATCGTATTGCAGATACCAGCTTTTGTGTTTGATATACTCAATCTGCGGGTGGGTTTTGTCAAATCCTCGCGGCGGATTTTTGAGTTTTTCGCCTTGAACGATAAAGGTTTGTTTGAACGCTTTTTCGTTTATAATATCTTCAAACGCTTCGCCAGAATCGTTAATGCGATCCCTGATCGCCTCTGTCGCCTCTTTGAATGTAGGCGCGTATAATCCGCCGCCAAGCAGCGAACGATTATTAGGCGCGATCAGAACATAATAACCGACGGGGAGCAGCGCTTTGCCGCCGGCGCCAAGGCAGGCTCTGAAGCTAGGATTGTAAGGCGATTTGTCGCGGCTGAAGCGAATATCGCGCTGCATTCTGAATATAAGCTGTTTGGGCGCGAAGCGCAGAATCGTATCGTCAAACGAGCCGATCTCGCCAAGCAGATCGCCGACAAAACGCTCGAAAACCGCGCTTGCTTCCAAATAGCGGTTTTTGTTCGCCTGAAACCAGTCGCGATCGTTGCGTTTTTCCAGATCGCTCAAAAACGCCAGCGCCCTTTTCATCGCCTCTCCTTATCCGCCCGCTTTGCCCTAACCGCCCGCGACCGCGTTATCCGATGCGCTCCCGCGCAAGCCGCCGCGCTTTGGTTTTAAGCGCCTCGATCTGTTCGATCGGCACGCCGCCGCCGCTAGCGAAATCGTCGCGCCCGCCCCCCTTGCCGCCAAACTCCGCGACGCTTGCTTTGAGCCATTCGCCCGCCTTGAGGCTCAAACCTTTCACGCCGACGGTAACGCCGACCTTGCCGTCCGCGACGGATAGGATCATCGCAGCGACGCGATCGAAGCGGTTTTTCAGATCATCCACCAGCGCTTTGGGATCGCCGCCGCTTATCTCGTCGATCGCCACTTTCGCGCCGCCTATATCCTCGAAAGCGATCTGCCGCTCGCCGCTGGACTGGAGCTTTTCAATCTCTTTTTTCTGCTCTTTGATCGCGTTTGAGAGCTTCAAGATCGCGCTGATCGGATCGGGATTTTTCAGTTGCGCCACGACCGCCTCATAGTCGTTTTTGAACTCCTTGAGGTAGCGGTACGCCGCGAGGCTGACCACCGCCTCGATCCGCCGTACGCCCGCGCTAACGCCCGTCTCTTTGGCGATCGCAAACAGCCCGATCTCGCTGGTGTTGGCTATATGAACGCCGCCGCAAAACTCCACGCTCGCCTCGCCGAAGCTCACCACGCGGACAAGCGCGTCGTATTTCTCGCCAAAGAGCGCCTTCGCGCCCAGCTTTTTTGCTTCCTCAATCGGAAGCTCCCGCGTTTTGCCCTCGATGGAGCGCGCGATCAGATCGTTCACCCGCGCCTCGATCGCCTCCAGTTGCTCCTTGGAAAGCGCGCGCGGGTAGTTGAAGTCAAAACGCAGGCGATTTGCGCTCACCTCGGAACCCGCCTGCGTCGCGTTTTCGCCCAGAATCTCGCCCAGCGCCGCGTGCAAAAGGTGCGCCGCGCTGTGGTGCCGCGCCGTCATAACGCGCCTGAAATCCACCGCCGCCTCGATCGCCTCGCCGGATCGGATCGCGGTTTTCGGCTCGATCTTGGAGATATTCAGCCCGAAATAGCGTTCGGTAGCCGTTACTACGGCGACTACTTGATCGCCCTTTCTCAGCTCGCCCGCGTCGCCGATCTGCCCGCCGCTTGTGGCGTAAAAGGGCGTTTGTTTGAGCAGCGCGTAGCCAATCTCGCCGCTTTCAAGCCGATCGACGCGCTTAAAATCGTCGTTCAGCAGCGCCAAAATCTGCGTTTCAACGCTTTGGCGATCGTAGCCGACAAACTCGTTTTTGCCGAAACTTTCGAGCAAAGCGGCAAAGTCGCCCTGCGCGTTTTTGTCCCCGCTGCCCTTCCACGCCGATCGCGCCGCCGCTTTTTGGCGCTCCATCGCCCGATCAAACGCCGCCAGATCAAGACGCGCGCCGCTGTAGCGGAGCATATCTTGCGTCAGATCGAGAGGAAAGCCGAAGGTGTCGTAGAGCTTGAACGCCGTTTCGCCGCTAAAGAGGCTTGGATTTTTGGCAAGCTCCTCGTTGAACAGCTTCATTCCGTTGTCGATCGTGGCGAAAAACCGGCTCTCCTCCTCTTTGATCTGCTCGCTGATCGCGCCGAGTTTTTCGCCGATATACGGGTAGCTATCCCGCGTCGTTTCGGCGAGCGCGGGCGCCAGCGCGTGCAAAAACGGGGCGCGAAGCCCCAGCAGGTAGCCGTGCCGCGCGGCGCGGCGCAAGATGCGGCGTAGCACATAGCCGCGCCCCTCCTTGTCGAAACTCGTCCCCTGCGCCAGCAGGAAGCAGACCGCGCGGATATGATCGGCGATCACGCGGTGGCTTGAGCCGCTTAGCGGATCGTAGGGTTTGCCGGTTATCTTCTCGATCGCTTTCAGTAGCGGCTTAAACAGCGACGAATCGTAGTTGGAGAGCGCGCCCTCCTTGACCGCCGTAATGCGCTCAAGCCCCATTCCCGTGTCGATCGACGGCTTTGGCAGCGGGTGCAAAACCCCGTTTTCGTCGCGGTTGTACTGCATAAAGACGAGGTTCCATATCTCGATAAAGCGATCGCCGTCGCCGCCGAAATAATCCTCGTCCGAGTTGAAATGTTCCGCGCCTTGATCGTAGTATATCTCGCTGCACGGTCCGCACGGTCCGGTTTCGCCCATCTGCCAGAAGTTGTCCTTGTCGCCGAAGCGTTTTATGCGCTCTTTGGGCGCGTAGTTAAGCCAGATCGATTCTGCTTCCTCGTCGCTTTCGTGAACGGAGATATAGAGCCTCTCCGGCGGCAGCGCGATGGTTTTGGTCAGAAACTCCCACGCGAAACCGATCGCCTCTTTTTTGAAGTAATCGCCGAAACTGAAGTTGCCCAGCATCTCAAAAAAGGTGTGATGCCGCGCCGTGTAGCCGACATTTTCCAGATCGTTGTGTTTGCCGCCGGCGCGCAGGCAGGTTTGGCTGCTGGCGGCGCGAGGCGGGTTGGGCGCGGGCGTTTCGCCTAGAAAGATCGGCTTGAATTGCACCATACCCGCGTTTGTAAATAGCAGGCTCCCGTCGTTTGGCACGAGAGGCGAGCTGGCGACCCGCGCGTGCCCCTTGCCCTCGAAAAACTCCAAAAACGCCTTGCGAATGTCCATATATTTGCTCCAAAAATACGCTTGCTTTATTAACATTTTAGCCAATACGCCCAAAAACGCCTAATCCGCGCTTCGCCCCCCGCGAACTTTTGAGCGCCAAACCAATAGAGAAGGGGCGCGGCGGCGGATTTAAGCGCGTTTGGGCTAAACTAAGCCGTGATTAGAGCCAAAAAGCGTTTTGGTCAGCATTTTTTGATCGATAAAAGCTTTATCGGCAAAATCATTGAAGCGACGCCCGATTATCCGCTTGTCGAGATCGGACCTGGCTTGGGTGATTTAACCGAAGCGATTTTGGCTAAAGGGAGTCTAACGGCGATCGAGATTGATCGCGATCTGATAGGCAAGCTCGAGCGCCGCTTTAGCGCGGCGATAGCCGAAGGCGGGTTGAAGCTGATCTGCGCCGACGCGCTTATAGCGTGGGAAGAGGGTTTATCCGACAAACCTTACGCGATTGTCGCCAACCTGCCTTACTACGCGGCGACGGAAATCATCCTAAGAGCCTTGCGCGATCCGCTCTGCGTCGCGCTAACGGTAATGACGCAGCTTGAGATAGCGCGGAAGTTCTGCGCGCTGGACGGCGAGAATTCGCTAAGCCTGCTCGTTCGGTCGATAGGTAGCGCAAAGCTGCTGTTCGAGGTTCCCAAAGAGGCGTTCAGCCCAGCGCCGAAGGTAACTTCCGCCGTTATGCGGATCGACAAAACCAAAGCGCGTTACGACGAGGGCTTCAGCCGCTTTCTGAAAACGGCGTTTAGATCGCCGCGCAAACGGCTGACAAACAATATCGCCGTCGGCGCAGAGGCGCTGAAGGCGTTAGGCGTTGGCGAAAACGCGCGGGCGCACGAGCTTAGTTTAGAACAGTTTGAAAAGTTATATAAAGGATTAACCGATGGATAAAGAAAACGATACCCCGCCAGAGGGCGAAGGACAGGGCGCAAACGCGCCAAAACCGCGCAGAGAAAAATGGCGCAAATACGGAGACAAAAACCGCAGCCGCAAACCAAACGACAGCGGCGCCCGCTTCGGCGGCGCTAAACGACCGAAAGAATCAAGCCAAAATCGCGGCGAAGCAAACGGCTCAAGACGGATCGCCGAATGGTCGGACGACGGTAACGAGCGGGGCGAAGGCGGCGAAACAAACGACGAGGAGGAGGGCGGAGCGATCGTCCGCGCCGCGCCGAAGTTTCGAGACGGCGCGCCAAGAGCGGGCGATCCCACAAGCGGCGGCATAGACGAAAACGGCGAGGGCTGGTTTGGACGAATGCGCGACGCGCTGGAAGCCAACAGGGCGGGACAGAGCGATCGCCTTGTTTCTTACGCGAAGTTTGGCGATCCCAATAAAACGGTGCGCTTCGTATCCTTAGGAGGATTGGATCAGATAGGCGGCAATATCGCCGTGCTGGAAACCGAAAACAGCGCGATAGTGATCGACGCGGGTATGAGCTTCCCCACGCCCGATATGCACGGCGTGGATATTCTTACGCCCGATTTCAGCTATTTGCACGCGATCAAAGACAAGATCGCCGGCGTGATCATCACCCACGCGCACGAGGATCATATCGGCGCGGCGCCGTATCTGTTCAGGGAGCTTCAGGTTCCGCTGTACGGCACGCCGCTGCCGCTTGCGATGATCGGCAGCAAGTTTGACGAGCATAAGATCGTCGCGCACAAGAGCTATTTTCGCTTCGTGGAGAAGCGCAAACCCGTCAAGATCGGCGACTTCGAGGTGGAGTGGATACATATGACGCACTCGGTGATCGACGCCTGCTCGCTGGCAATCACGACGGAGGCGGGGACGATTATCCACACGGGCGATTTCAAGCTGGACAACTGCCCGATCGACGGCTATCCGCCCGATTATCACCGGCTGGCGTACTACGGCGAGCGCGGCGTTTTGGCGCTGTTTAGCGACAGCACCAACAGCTTCAATACCGGTATGACCAAGAGCGAATCGATCGTGGGCAAAACATTTGACGATCTGTTTTCCAAAGCCAAGGGGCGGGTGATTATGAGCACCTTCAGCTCCAACTC
Organism: Helicobacteraceae bacterium; assembly: GCA_031282285.1. GTDB lineage: Bacteria > Campylobacterota > Campylobacteria > Campylobacterales > SZUA-545 > JAIRNH01. The sequence continues at coordinate 1,532 of JAITEA010000084.1, read as the reverse complement.
GCACCGCATAGCGCAGGCGATCGACAGCGCGAAAAAATACGGGCGCAAGGTGGCGGTGATCGGGCGATCGATGGAAAAAAATCTCAATATCGCTATGGAACTGGAGTATGTGAAGATCGATCAAAAACTATTTATCGACGCGCACGAGGTCGGCAAGCTGCCCGACAACGAGATTCTGGTGATCACGACGGGCAGTCAGGGGGAGAGCCAAGCGGCGCTGTTTCGTATGAGTATGAACGAGCATCGCCACGTCCATATCAAACCGACCGACACGATCGTGATCAGCGCCAAGGCGATCCCGGGCAACGAGACAAGCATATCGACGGTGATCAACCAGATCGCCAAAACGGGCGCGTCGATCGCCTATCAGGAGTTCAGCGAAATCCATGTGAGCGGGCACGCCGCGCAGGAGGAGCAGAAGCTGATGATCAGGCTGACCAAACCGCGCTACTTTATCCCCGTTCACGGCGAGTATCAGCACTTGCTCAAACACAAGGAAACGGCGATAAGCTGCGGCGTTATCGAGCGCAATATCGCCGTGCTGGAGGACGGCGAGCAGGTCGAGATTTCGCACAAGGGCGTTCGCAAGACGCGGAGCGTGCGAAGCGGCAAGACCTTTATCGACAACCAGAGCAACCGCGAGGTGGAGAGCGAGGTGGTTTTCGATCGGCAAAATCTCGCCAAAGAGGGGATTATTATGCTGATCGCGCAGTTGGACAAGCAGGCGCACAAGCTGGTTTCGCGCCCCAAGGTTACGAGCTTCGGGCTGGTGGCGCAAAAGCGCGAGCATAGGTTCAACAAGGATTTGGAAACGCTGATCGACGGCTTTGTGGAAGGTATGAAACCAGAGGAGTACAGCAATCCGCGCCTGATCGAGAACAACCTGCGGCAGGCGATCAAGAAGATGGTTTTCCGCGCGCTGAAAAAATACCCGATCATCGTGCCGAATATCTTTGTACAGTAACGCTTTGCGCCGCGCGAAATGACAGAACCAAGATTATATTTGTTATAATTGTTCAGTTTGTCCAAATTCAAGAATGAGGCTGGAAAGTATGAACAAGATCGCGTTAGTATTCATAGCAAGCGCAGCCTTGGCGCATGCCGGGGGGGGGGGGGGGTGACAGCGAAGTAACTGTCGTATTCGGCGGTTCGTATATGCTGGATTCAGATAAATCCTCCGTTCTTAATAGTTACTACAATAAAGAGCTTGGTCCTTATGAGAACCGGCAAGTAGCAGAGAGAGAAAGCCGAAATAGCGTAATTTACGGCATAAGACTCGGCGTAGGCATAAAAGACGCTTTTATCGATCAGATAGAGGCGGGATATGACCGCTCAAGCCTCAGCTATAAAAAAACAAAGACAGGTCAAGAATTTGTCGATGACGCAGATGGAATGAGGTTTGTGGATGTAGATGAGAAAGGGACATACACAATCGGCGTACATCGCGTTTACTTAAACGCCATAAAAGAGTTTGAGATCGCGAAATCAACCAAACTTTACGCGCTCGGCGGCGTTGGCTATATAACCTATCA
>JAITEA010000047.1 GCA_031282285.1 Helicobacteraceae bacterium | reverse complement strand
CCACCTTGTAAGGGTGGCGCTCTACCAACTGAGCTAAGCGACCGCGTTTCGTATTGTAGCGCTTCGTATCTTGGCGTCCCCAAGAGGATTTGAACCTCTGTCGCCGCCTCGAAAAGACGGGGTCCTTGGCCGCTAGACGATGGGGACCTAAACCGTCCGCGCTTCTTTCTGGTGACCCGTGTTGGACTCGAACCAACGACCCTCTCATTAAAAGTGAGATGCTCTACCAACTGAGCTAACGGATCGGCGAAATTGCGAGGCGAAATACTAGTGAAAAAAGCCTTTAGGGTCAATAAAACCGACCAAATTTTTTGGCTTTTTCGCAAAATTCCCGTTTAAGCTTACATTATGTTTCGCGCAACCTGCCGGCGATCGCCTTAGGCGTAGCGTTCCCTTGCCTCTACTTGCTCGATCTCTACCGCGTCGGTATCGAATCGCTTGCCGCGCCGCTCGAAAATCGCCGCGCTAAGCCTGCCGCCGTAAACGCAGCCCGTATCGATCCCCAGCGCGTGCTTATCCCGCCGTATGTCGCAAGGCGTGTGCCCATAGACGACAAAACCCTGATTGCCGTTGTATAGCTCCGACCAAAAGCGGTAATCCATCGCGCCCGCGCCGACATAACGCAGTCTTGAGAGTATCGAAAACTGATCGTCGCTCAGGCGATCTAGGCGCACCGAGTTGGTCAGCCCCGCGTGAACGATCGTCAGATTGGCGATCTTGAGAAATCTCGGCGAGGCGAAGAGATACGCCGTATCGTTCGCGCTCGTCTTGCCAAAAAACTCCAGATGAGAGCGCGACTCAATCGGCTCGCCCAGCTTTTTCGCCGAGGCGATCTCTAGCGCCTTGTCCTCGTGGTTGCCTATAATCGTGATTACGCCCTCGCCTCTTGCGTAGCGAAGCGTTTCCAGCGGCTTGGGTCCTTTGCTGAATAGATCGCCCACGCTGATTTCGCAGTCGTTCGCGCCCGCGCCGATCTTTTGCCGCAGCTTTCGCCACTCGTCCAGACAGCCGTGAATATCGCCGTAAATTATTACTCGCCGCATAATGAAAGTGTAACCAATTACAATATCACATCAAAAGGAGGCAAATGGCGGACGCCAAGCTGACAAAATTTGTTCACTGCGCCGGTTGAGCGGGCAAAACGGGTCCGGAGGACCTAGACAAACTGTTGCCCTCAAACCTGCTTCGTAGCGACGATCAAAGCGTGCTAGTTGGCATAGGCGACGACGCGGGCGTTTATAAACTAAGCGACGAGATCGCGATCGTTCAGACGGCGGATTTCATTACGCCCGTCGTGGACGATCCGCTTGAGTTTGGACGCATAGCCGCCGCGAACGCTTTGAGCGATGTTTTCACAATGGGCGCGGAAGCCAAAACCGCGCTAGCCCTAGCTATGCGCGATTTTGAGCATGTTTCGCTGGAAGCGCTGCGCGAAGTGATGATTGGCGGCGCGGAAAAGATCAAAGAGTGCGGCGCGGTTTTGCTGGGCGGTCATACGGTGGACGATCTGGAGATGAAATACGGCTTAAGCGTAACGGGCGTAGTCAATCCGCGCCGTTTCTGGCGCAATCAGGGCGCGCAAACGGGCGATAAGCTGATTCTGACCAAGCCGCTTGGTATGGGGATTATCACCACCGCGGCGAAGTCGGATATGGTTTCCAAAGTCGCGCTGAACGAGGCGATCGGATTTATGTCGCGGCTGAACCTCTACGCTATGCGCGCCGCTTTGCCCTTTGCGATCCGCGCCTGCACGGATATTACGGGCTTTGGATTGATCGGACACGCGCTGGAAATGATCAGAGACGAGATTAGCTACGAGATAGCGTATGAGAAGCTTCCATATTTAAGAGCCGCGCTAAGTTTCGCCTCTATCAAGGTCGCCCCGGGCGGCGCGTATAAAAACCGCGATTATTTCAAACCAAGCGTCAAGTTTGCCAAGACGCTGAAAAGCGAGGAGGAGCTAATATTGTTCGATCCGCAGACAAGCGGCGGATTGCTGATTGCCGTCGCGAGCGATCAAGCCGAGCAATGTCTGGACGCGCTCAAAAAAGCTGGCGACGAAAAAGCCGCGATCATTGGCTCCGTCCGCGATCGCGGCGAAGCGCGAATCGTTATAGGGTAATCCCGCGCCCCTTCGCTCCCGCGATTCGCCCTCCCGCCCCCCCTCCCCTCATTCCCACGGTTCGCGTCCGCTCCGCAGGAGCGCAAGGCGCGGAGGAAGGCGCATTCTCGTCATTCCCGCGCAGGCGGGAATCCATCTCCATGCGCGACCGCCGCTCTCGCTCCGCTTCCCCCCTGATAAGGGGGGACTAAAGGGGGGTTTGCAGAAGGCGCAAATCCATCTTGCAAAACCTTCTCCTTCCGATCAAGCCTCGCTTCTCTCTTTTTCTCTTTCTTGCTTTCTTTGCCGCCATTGGGGTCCCCAAATACGCGAGCGTCGCGTTCCGCGCCGCTTCGCCGCTCGCTCGTTTTGGGGCAAGAAAGTTAGCATGATAAAGAAACCGCGCGCTTTGAGCCTTTAATCCTTTTATCTCGCGATTACACGCAAACGCGACTATTCCCCTGTTTAACGCTTCGCTACGCTCGCTAACGGGGATACCCCTTCGTTGCGCTAGACGCTCAATACGCGATCTAAAAGGGCGGCTCAAGGCGCGGAAAGAGAATGTCATTCGATTGTTTTCGCGCTTAGTCGCGTTTTAGAGATGGATACTCGCCTGCGCGGAAATTGACGAGAGGCAGACGCGAACCGCGGGAATGACGCATAAGGCGAGCGCGTCTTCCTATGCGAGCGTCGCTTTGCCCCGCGCGTTTTTCTCCCTTCTCTCGTCATACCCGCGAAAGCGGGTATCCAAAAAGAAGGATTTGAAACCCCCCTTGCCCCCCTTATCAGGGGGGGAAGGTTGCGTGAGTTGATTGTGATGCGAAAGTTTCAAGATATGGATTTTCGCCTTCTGCAAACCCCCCTCATCAGGGGGAAGGAAGCGGTGCGGCGCTCGCATAGGGACAGGCGCAAAGCGGCGCTAGCGGTATGGGGGAGAGAAACCCCCCTCAATCCCCCCTTATCAGGGGGGAGGGAGAGAGTGACGGAATCCCCTTATCGGGGGGCGAAGCGATAGGAGGCGAAGCCTCCGCCCGAAGCTCCCGAAGGGAGCGAGGAATCGCGAAGGAAGCGGGGCGGAGCGACGCTCGCGATAAGTAGAAAGGGGGAACCCCCCTTGTCATGGGGGAGGGGGGGCGATTGAAAGAGGGTTAGGGTTTTTTGAGGAGTTTAAGCGCCTCTTTGACAAGCGTGGGCACATCGCCGGAGACGCATTTTGCCAGCGCCTGCGCGATCTCGCGCGAGTTAAATCCGAGCGTTTCCAGCGCCTGCGCCGCCTTGAACGACGCGCTGTCGCCGCTTGCGCGAATCTTATCCAGCGCGCCGCCAAGCTGCAAAATAATCAGCCCCGCGCTCTTTTTGCCCACGCCCGGGGCTCTCGTCAAAAGCCGTTCGTCGCCGTTTGCGATCGCTTCGGCAAACTGCGCGGGCGTGAAGGTCGATAGGATCGCCATCGCGCTTTTTGGTCCCACGCCGCTAACTTTGATCAGCGCCTCGAACAAACCGCGCTCGGCTTCGCTCGTAAAGCCGTATAGCGTCATAGAGTCCTCGCGCAAAATCAGCGAAGTCAGCAGGCGAACGCGCGGTTTATCGAGCGCCGCGTAGGTATTCAGCGAGATAAACAGCCGATACGCCACGCCCGAAGCGGTCATAATATCGCAGTAATTTGGCTCTTTGACGACGATTTCGCCCTCGATCGCCGCGATCATTTAATCGCCTCGACGACAATTTGGATCGCGCAATCGCAGCCGCAGCCGCGATAATTTTTCGCCGCGATCACTCGATCGCCTTGATCGCGTAATCTTCCACGCCGCTAATCTCCAGACGAATCTCGCTCGCCCTGCTGTTTTCCTTGGGAACAAAAAGCAGCTCCTTGGGCGGGCTGAGCAGGCGGAAGCGGATTTCGTTGTAGTTGCGCCATATATCCCTATTGACGATTACGGCGTTGAGCACGCGGTTTTGGATAACGCTGATCTCGTCGCGCAACGCCTCTAGTTTGTTGTGCGCGATCTCCCACTCCTCTTTGAGCGTCCGCGCGTTTTTGATCTCCCCGACATACTGATTGTAGCGCTCGACAAACACCGCGTGCGGCGGTTTGCCCAGCAGCCTGTCGCTTTCCACCCGCTCGCGAAGCTGATCAAATTGCGCTCGGTTGCGAGAGAGCATCGCGCGTTTTTTGTCGTACCTGCGAAACGAGGCGTTGGCGTCGCGCTCGCAGGCTTTGCTCTCGATCAGCAACGCCTCCAGCCGCTTGCGATCCGCCGCGCTGGCGGCGGCTTCGATGTAGATATGATTTTCGCCGCCAATCAGCCGCTTGATCTCGATGCGCTCGCTGGCGATCAGCGTCGCGTGCGATCTCAAAACGCCGATCGTAATCCTGCGCGCCCAGATCATACCGCCGATCGCGAGGTCGATCTCCACCTCCTCCGCGCTCACCCGCCCGTGTTCGAGGCGGTCGATCTTGACCTTTTTGGCTTCCAGCATACCCTTATGCACGCCGATCTGGGCGATCTCGGCGCTGATGGTACTTGTGCTGTGCGTCTGCCCCGCCACGCCGATCTTGATCGCTTTGACCTGCGCGCCGTTGGCTACGCTACCGGAAAGCGTGATCTCGCTGGCTTCGATCTTGGTGTTGGGACCGATGTGATCTTCCGAGGCGTCGTCGCCCTCGATGCGGATTTTTATCTCGCGATCCAGCCCCGCCTGAATGTTGCCCGTCGTCTTGAAATCCACGCTCTCGACTTCGATCGTATCGCCGATGGAGAGGCTGCCGCCGCCAAAACGCTTATATACGACATAGCCGTTGCGTTTGGCGTAATAGCGAACCGATCGCTCGTCCTCTTGCGTTTCGATACTCGTTTCGTCGGCGTCGGCTATCGGCGGGAACTCCCGCTTGGCTTTGGCGATCGGGATATACAGACCGCGAAAATCGCGCCCCGCCGTTCCGTCTCTGGGCTTGAGATACTCCGCGATCAGCTCGCCCGACTCCACCGACTGAACGAAACCGCGATCGGCGTAATCTATGCGATCGCTCTCTTTGGGCGCCTGCGCGGTTTTTTCTTTGAAGCGCAAGATCAGATTGGCGTTGATCGTGGGCGCGGGCGCCACCCAGTCGCACAGCGTAATCTTAAACGGCTCGGGGACGCGATCGTGAATGCGGATTTTATTGACCAGCACCGTTATGTCGCTCTGCATCGCGCCCTCGCGCAAACCGACGATCATACCGTAGCGCAATTTGAGCTTGTTCAACTCATCGACCAGATACTCCCTAAGCGTGGAAAACGCCCGTATATCGCTCGCGGGCAGTATCGTCGCGACCGCCTTGGTTCTGGCGGCGTTGGCGGCGACCTCGAGGATAAGCTGTTTATCCCGCTGCGGCGGCATTGGGGAGAACGAGGCGATATGAATCTGCTTGATCGCGAAACCGGCGTCGATCAGCGTCTCCGGCTCGCTGAGCCTGCTGATCATCGCCGGCGTCAGCTCCTCCGGCGAGCTGGACTCTGGAAACTTGACGATGGTTTTGGTATTCTGGATTTGGAAGTCGATCTGCGAGCTTTTCAGGCTGTAGCGCGCCGCGAACTCTTTCAGCGCCGCGGGTATATTGTCCGTCTCCATCATCGTGGAGCCAAGCGCCCGCGGCTGCATAGCGCCGATCTCGCTTGGTCTTTTATCGGTTAAGTTCGCGCTATCGGACAAATCCATAACCGCCTTTATTTATACAAGCCTTGCTACAATCGCCAAAAAGGGCGCTGAATTGAAAGGCATACTCACAAACTCAACGGGCATTTTAGTCTCCCGCGTAGCCGGTTTTGCCCGTGATTTTACCACAGCTTCAATTTTGGGCGCTAATATTTACTCGGATATATTTTTTGTGGCGTTCAAGCTGCCAAACCTTTTCAGAAGCGTTTTCGCCGAAGGCGCTTTCACGCAGGCGTTTCTGCCCTCGTTCGCCGCCGCCAGATACAAAGGCGCCTTTAGCGTTCATATTTTCTTGCGGCTTTTCGCGGCGGTTTTGGCGCTTTCCGCGCTGGCTGCAATCTTTAGCGAGCCGCTGACCGCCGTGATCGCGTGGGGTTTTGACGAGGCGACGGTTAAGATTGCCGCGCCCTATGTCGCCGCCGCCTTCTGGTATCTGGATTTTGTGTTTTTGTTTTCGTTCTTGACGGCTTTGCTGCATTACCGCAAAAGTTTCGCCGCGCCCGCGTTCTCGACCGCGCTGCTAAATATCGCGATGATCGCGGCGCTGCTCTGCGCGCGCAACGAAGGCAAAGATACGATCGTCTGGTATCTGACCTTCGGCGTACTGATCGGCGGGGCGCTTCAGTTGCTGCTGCATATCGCCGCGCTCAGAGGCAAACGGCTTGGCGCTATGCTCTTTGGCGGCTTCAAAAAAAAGCGCGATACGCAAGCGGATACCAACCGCTTCTACAAAGCCTTCTTTCCCGTAGTTTTCAGCGGTTCGGCGGTGCATATCGCCGCGTTTTTGGACACGCTTTTAGCGTCGCTTTTCGCCGCGGGCAGCATAAGCTACCTCTACTACGCCAACCGCGTCTTTCAACTGCCGCTGGCGCTGTTTGCGATCGCCGCTTCGATGGCGCTGTTTCCGGCGATCGCCAAAGCGATCAAGCGAGGCGATCAATCCGGCTCGATCGCGCTGCTGACAAAGAACTTCTGGCTATTGCTGTTTTTGCTCTCGTTGAGCGCGCTGGGCGGCGCGGCGCTTAGCGACGGCGTAGTCTGGCTGCTGTTCGAGCGCGGCGAGTTTACGAGGCAGGATACGATCGTATCGGCAGGAGCGCTGGCGTTTTATATGATAGGGCTGGTACCGTTTGGTTTGTCGCGGCTGTTCGCGCTGTGGCTGTACTCCAATCATCAGCAGTCGCTGGCGGCGAAAAACAGCGCGATCTCGCTTGGCTTCAACGCGCTCTTTTCGCTGGCGCTAATCGCGCCTATGGGCATTTACGGGCTGGCTCTGTCAGGCTCTTTGGCGGGGCTTATACTGCTGTTTTTGAACGCTCGTTCCTTTGGTTGGCAGAGGGTTTTGGGTATGATCCGCGCAAAAATGGCGCTAGCTCTGTTCGCCGCGCTCGCGCTGGAGGCGCTGGCGATCGAGGGCTTTAAACTGGCGGTAGATTATCGAGGGTTTTTTGGGTGAATCGGTTCTATTTATTTGACTCGCATTTACGAAACAAGGTCGAGTTCGCGCCCGAGTTTGAAAACGAGGCGCGCATCTATGTGTGCGGACCTACCGTTTACGACGACGCGCATTTGGGGCACGCCAGAAGCGCCATCAGCTTCGATCTATTGCGGCGCGTTCTGACGGCGATCGGCTACAAGGTAACTTTCGCGCGCAATATCACCGATATCGACGACAAAATCCTGAACAAGATGGCGCAAACGGGCAAATCGCTGGAGGAGATCGCGAGTTTTTACGCCGAGCGCTACAGAGAGGATTTAAGCGCGCTTGGCATACCGAACCCCTCTATTGAGCCGAAGGCTACGGAGCATATACCGCAGATGATCGATCTTGTCGATCGCCTGCTGAAGCGCGGCGCGGCGTATCAGACGCCAAACGGCGATATCTATTTCGAGGTCGCCAAATATCCGCAATACGGCTCGCTCTCCGGCGAAACGCAGGAGGATACGCAGACGCGGGTTGCTACGGAGCAAAAGCGCGGCGATAGGGATTTCGCGCTGTGGAAGGCGGCTAAAGAGGGCGTGGGCTACGACTCGCCCTTTGGCAGAGGGCGACCCGGGTGGCATCTGGAATGCTCGGCGATGGCGCAAACCCATCTGTTCAGGCAAGGCGCGCAATACGCCTGCGACATTCACGGCGGCGGGAGCGATCTGTTTTTCCCGCACCACGAAAACGAGGCGACGCAGACCAAATGCGGCTACGACAACGCGCTGGCGAAATACTGGATGCACAACGGCTTCGTGCGTATCGACGGGCGCAAGATGAGCAAATCGCTCAACAACAGCTTTTTCGTCAAGGACGCGCTGAGCCTCTTTCAGGGCGAGGCGCTGAGGTTTTATCTGATGAGCGCGCACTACCGTGCGGGCTTAAACTACAACTACGGCGATCTAAACGCCAGTAAGAAACGGCTGGATCGCATCTACCGCCTCAAAAAGCGCGTCGATATCGCCTTTGGCAAGCCGGAGAGGGCTTTCGAGGAGGAGCTGATCGCGGCGATGTGCGACGATCTGAATATCTCCAAAGCGCTGGCGGCGATCGACGAGATGATAGCGCAATCAAACGACGCGCTGGACAAAAGCCCCAAGGACAAAGCCGCGAAAGCGGCGTTTGGCGGCAATCTGAAGCTGATAGACGATCTGCTTGGCGTGGGCGGGCGCGATCCTTACGAGTGGTTTCAGTGGGGCGTAAGCGACGAGGACAAAAAGGAGATCGAGAGGCTGATCGT
>JAITEA010000017.1 GCA_031282285.1 Helicobacteraceae bacterium | reverse complement strand
TCGCCGCCAAAATCCAAAAGCGCGGCGTTGGAAGTTTCGCGCGCGAAACCGGCAAGCTCCATAATCTCGATCGCCATCTTGCGCGATCGCCCGCACTGTTCGCACGAGCCGATGATAATGCGATCAAAACGATCGAGATTTAGGCGAAAACCGCGCTGGCTTTTTTCGCTCCAAAGCAAAGTCAGTTTGCCCACGCCAAGCTCGTTTAGCGACGGCAGCGTTTTTTCGACGATCTTGGGATCGACGACGCACCACGCCAGACGCGTTTCATAGCGCGGCAAAACGGGTTTTAGCTCGCTTTTTATAAGCGATAAACGCGCCTCAAATCTGCCGAAGCTATTAACGGCGTAATCGTAAATGTTATCGTCCAGCAGGTTGCGAAGAGCGATTGTCTCGCCGGCGCGAACGCGCCTGACCTTCAGATGTTCTAGCGGTTCTTTAACGAGGCAAATTTCGGCTTCGCCCGCGTTTTGGCTGTACAAAAAGCGCATCGGCTTAGTTCGTCGCGGCGCGATCGCTCGAGGGGGCGGAGGTTATGCGGGTAACGCCGTCTTCTTCTATGTCCGCCAGATAGTCCAGCGCCTCTTGCAGCGCTTTCGCCTCGGCGATAAAGCGCTCCAGCTCGCCGCCTTTAAGCCCGTTTTGCCGCACATTGCGCAGCGCCAGCGGATTGGTGGTCTGATCGCCCTTGCGCACCTCAAAATGCAGATGCGTCCCCGTCGCTATGCCAGTGCTGCCCACGAAGCCGATCGTCTGCCCCTGCTTGACGCGCCCGCCCGGGGCGACGGCGTTCGCGTAGCCGTTTAGATGCGCGTAGCGGCTCTCCCAGCCGTTTTTGTGCTCGATAATCACGAGTTTGCCGTAACCCGTGGCGCACTCCTTCTGACAGCCGCGAAAACGCACCACGCCGTCGGCTACGCTGACTACGGGCGTCCCAAGCGGCGCGGCGAAATCCACGCCCAGATGCGGGCGCGTAACGCCCAGAATCGGATGGACGCGCCCGTTTGGCATATATCCGCTGGTGATCTTGATAAAGCGCGTCGGATATTTCAAAAACATATTGGCGAGCGTCTTGCCCGTCTCGTCGTAGTAGCTCTCGTCCTCGGCGCGGTAGAAGGCGTAGATGCGTTTTCTGCGCGATTCGATAAACGCCGATTTCACAATCACCGCGCCCCAAGTTCTGCCCAGCCTGATCTTGCGATCGTAGATCGCGCCGACGCGATCGCCTTTTTGCAGATCGCGCCTGAAATCGACCCTCGCCTCAAAGATCGCGGCTAACTCCGTAGAGAGCTTGCCGTTGCCCGTAATCTGCGCCAGATCGTATTGCATAGAGTTTTTCAGTCTGGCGTTGAGCGTCTCGGTTACGAAAAAATAGCGCACGGGGATAATCTCCACGCGATAGTTCGTCCCGTCGTAATAGAGCGAAATCTGCCGCTCGTCGCCGATGGGGATCAGCGCGTGGAGCAGTTTGCCGCTCTCTTCGTCGCGGTGTTCGTAATAGGCGGTTTTGGCGAGGATCATTTTAAGTGCGCCGTAGGTTTCGTCGTCGAGATCGGTCAAAATTGAAGCGTCGATTTTATTGGCGGCAAGATAGTCGTAAAAGGCGAGATTGGGCGCCCAAATCTCCTCGCTCACAGGATTGGACGCCAGCGGCAGAACGCAACACAAAAAAAATATAAATCGCCTCACAGCGTCCTTTCGCCCCGACTTTTAGCGCGCGATACTACACAAATAACGGTTAATCTCGACGCTAAATCGCCCTTTTTAGCCCCTTTTCAATATGATGCGCGCGAAAGATGAAATCGGCGGCTATACTTTGCTCTGTTTTTTCGGCGTTAATAACGCTTGGCTGCGCGCCCGCGCAAAGGGAGGTCGATATGGTCAAATCGTGCGAGGCGCTCCTGTACGAGAGCGATTCGATCGATTTCCAGCTTCCCTCAAGCCGCGAGGCGGCACAACTGGCGAAAGACAAGAATGTGCCGTTGCATATTTTTGTCGTCAGCGTGGGCGCGGCGCTTAGCGTGGCTCCGCTGATCGCGCCCGCGGCGCAAACGATCGTCGTAAGCGGCGGCTCGGCATATATCATGCCGTCGCTGACCGCGGGCTACTATAATCGCTTTGTGGCGCCCAAGGAGATCATCGATCGCCACGACTATCTGGAAGAGAGGCGAGAGAGGCTTGATCGCTTGCTGGAGGACAATGGATGCAAAACGACAAAACCTTAGATTTGCTGCTTGACTTTGTCAACGCGCGATCGGCTAGACGCAGCGCGATCTTCGCGCAGCTTAAGTGCGGCGGAGCCGAAGCCGAACTGCTCAAGCTGATTACCCGCGCCTATCTGCAGGGAACGGCGGAGATCGGCGTTTTTAGTCTTTTGGGCAACGCGTACAAAAAGGAGCGCGCGGGTTATATCTCCCACATCAACGAAGTGCGAAACCTAATCGATCTAGGCTGGATCACGCTTGGCGGCTTTCATCACGGGCGCGTGAACGAGATTGCCTCGCTGGAGCTTTTGCATCAGTCGATCTCGCTTTCGCCGACCTTTATGAAGCTGATCGAGGAGGGCAATCTCGACGCGCCGCCGCTGGAGGTAAAACCTTACGAAGATCATTTGGAGTATCTGCAAGAGGAGTTTTTGCGCGTCGATCTCTACCAAAAGCTTGCGCTTATGCGCCAAAATTACGATCCCTCCGCGCCGAGTTTCAATCGCGTAAAAGATAGGATCGCCACGCTTGAAAACCAGATAAAAGCGCGTATTTTAGCCACCAAAGAGCCGCCAAAACTCGTTAAATATTTCAAAGATCGCCACTTTGACGAAAAGGAGCGGATCATATTTCTGGCGCTGTTAAGAGAGGAGTATGGCGGCGGCGACGATAATATGCGCGATATGAACGCGCTGATCGAGATCGTAAGCTTCGACGATTACGACAAGATTAGAAACCGAAGCCTGTTAGAAGAAAACGCGCCGCTAATCTCCAAAGGCGCGATCGATTACGACGAAACAATCACGCCGTTTGGCGGTATAAGCCGATCGTTTTATATAGCCGACGAAGCGTTAAAAGATATTATTCACCCTAAGAACAGAAAACGGCAGAAGATCGCTCTTGAAACGCTGATCAAAGAGCAGGAGATTTTTGAGCTTATCGATCCAAAACCTTCGTTGGACGATATCGTGCTGCAACCAGAAACCAGACACATATTAGACAATCTCGTCAAACAGATGGACCGCGCCGTCGTTAAGCGGCTCAAAGAGTGGGGGATCAAAGAAAAATCGCGCGGTATAGACGCCAAAATTATCTTTCACGGCGCCCCGGGCACGGGCAAAACGATGACCGCGCTTGGGATCGCCAAAACGCTCAAAAAACGGGTGATCAGCTTCGACTGCTCCAAAATACTGTCGATGTATGTCGGCGAGAGCGAGAAAAATGTACGCAAAATATTCGACGCCTATAAAGAGATATCCTCAAAAACAAAGATCGAGCCTATACTATTGTTAAACGAAGCCGATCAGTTTTTATCGGGGCGCGTCGCGGGCGCGGGCGGCGGCGCGGAGAAGATGCACAATCAGATGCAGAATATCTTTTTGGAGCAGATCGAGCGTTTCGAGGGGATATTAATCGCCACGACCAATCTGCTGGAAAATATCGATCCCGCCTTTTCGCGCCGGTTTGATTACAAGATCAAGTTTGAAAAACCTAGCGAAAGCGAAAGGGTTGAAATATGGAAAAAACTCTTTCCGAAAAACGCGCCGATCGCAAAGGATTTGAGCTTCAAAGCGCTCGCCAAATATCAGCTAACGGGAGCGCAGATCGCGCTTGCGATCAAAAACGCGGCAATGATCGCCGCGACGCAAAACTCGCCGCTTTTTACTAGCGAAATCTTTGATCGCGCTATCAAAAAAGAGTTAAGCGGCGCGTTCGACGACGAAAAAACACTCGGATTCTTATCATGATAAAACCTCTCAAAGCCGCTAT
>JAITEA010000012.1 GCA_031282285.1 Helicobacteraceae bacterium | reverse complement strand
TCGTAGCGGGGCAGGGCGGCGGGGGCGTGGCTGAAGGTGCGCGTTCTGGGGCGCACCCACTCGATTGCGTCCTCAAGCGATCGCCGCGCAATGCCCGCGAGCGAGGCAAGCAGCGCAAGCTGCAGATACGCCGTCGCCCACGATCGCCCCGCTCTGCCGTAGCCGTCGCCTAGAATATCCTCTTCGGCGATCAACACATTGTCGTATGTCGAAGAGCCGCTCGCCGTGAGCCGCTGTCCGAAGCCGTCCCAGTCGTCCTTTTGCGTCAGCCCCGCCGCGTCCGCCGCGACCACGACGCTAACGCGCCTGCCGTCAAGATCGGCGGCGACGGCTATATAATCGGCGTAGAGCGAACCCGTGCTGTAGAACTTCTCGCCGTTCAGCCGCAGACTGCCGTCCGAAGCGCGAGAAACCGCCGTTTGGTAACGATCCGCCGCGCCCAGACCAAGCTCCGTTACCGCGTTGCCGAAAAACTTGCCCTCGACGGCGCGCTTGAGCCAAAGCTCGGCGTTTTTCGCGCTGACGCTCGCGTTAAGCCGCTGCTCCTCGACAAATATCAGGTGCGGGCGAAACGACTGCGAGAGATTGGAATCCGCCGCCGCCAGATCGATCAGCAGATCAAACTGCTGGCGAATCGTCGCGTCGAAGCCGCCAAGCGCTTTTGGAACGCGCAGCCTTCCAAACCCTGCCGCCAGCAACTCTTTGACCTCGTCGTAGGCAAGCTCCCGTTTTTGCTCGCGCTCAGCCGCGCTTGCGGCGATCTTCGCAAAAATAGGGGCAAACCGCTCCCTTAACGCTTTGATATCAGCGCTCATCTACTCTCCTTGTTTGATTTAGTTTTGCCCGCGCTCTTTCAAGAGGCGCGGGATCGATCCGCTCTCGAAGGTCAAAATCCTTCGGTATAAAGCCGCGTCTTAGCGGGAACGCTTTGCGCAATAATCCTCCTTCGCCGTTTTTTGTCGTTAAAAACCTTAACGACAGGCAAAGGATTGTTGATATTGCTCCATCGCGCAGATAAAGCGCAAAGTACGCGCGGCGAAAGCGCCGCTTTTCGGTGGTAGCGAAGTTTGATTCTCGGCGCCGATCATTGCGTCTTTCCTTAACTTAATTATGTTGATCGATATACTTAACAATCGTAATGTTACAATCAGTTTTCTTAAATTACGCTTAAACATAAGCGATAATTTTGGCGATTATTATCAAAAAGCGCTCTTTATCCGCGCATTGATACACAAGCTAATTTATTGCATAATATCAACGACAATTTCGCGTTGGAGACAAAAATGAAGGTATGGCGCAAGAGAATATTAGACGCCGCTCAAAATACCGCTATAGGTTTAGTGGTCGCAGGCGTGATCGGATTGGCGATCAACAAAGAGATTGCGTCCGTTGTTATGATTTTTTCTGGGCTTTATGTATTTTTTGCTGTAATATATACTTCAAAAAAGTCGGAGGAGGTATAAAATGGCTGCCGCTATAGCGTCTCTTGCTATCGCCATAGGGTTCACATTTGTGTTGTATTATGTTTTTTGGTCTCCAAAATCGCTTCAGAATTAGACAATTAACCCGCCGCTAAAACAATCGCGCCGCCCGCCAAGATTCGGTTTTTGATTTACTCCGCCTCTTGGAGCAAAGTTTAAGGCACGGCGCTTAGTTAATAGACTTCAAAAATATTTCAGCGTACTGATTAAAATATAATCATATACATAGGTGAAAATATGGCGATAATTGCGTCGCGGGTTTTGGGAGAGCAAAGCCAGCGTTTAACCGGCAGTCGGTTAAACGACGATCTGGCGATCGCAAGTTAAATTATAGAAGGAGAGCCAAATGTACGCATTTTCGCATAGCGTCAAACTGCCGACGGACAACAGTACCGTTTCGTATCTGTCCGCGATGGATATCGCTTTCGAGTCCGACGAGGAAGCCTATGAAAGCGCCGATCTTCCGCGCGTTCAGACAATCGGCGAGCTTTTTGAAAGCCAAATAGAAGAGAGTAAGCTGGCGGCTTAATCAAGCCGCCGCCGTTATCGCCCAAAACCCTTCCGCTTTCAATCGCGCCGCCTTTTCGCGCCTACTAAACGCAAACGCCTCCGCGCCTTTTTAAGTATTTTGGCGTATAACGGCAATTTGCTATAATATGGCAAAAAAGGGTGGTGGTCAAAATGATACGCTCGCTGTTTTTTCTTCTTGCCTTGTCCTTTTCGTTCGCGCAGGCGAAACTGCTAGTCGTCGTCAGCGTTCCTCCGCAGGCGTGGATAGCAAAAGAGATCGGCGGCGATCTCGTCGAAGTGGTAACGATCGCGCCATCCGTCGTTAGCTCGAGCGCATACGAGCCGAAACAATCTCAGATCGCCGCTCTGGCGAAAGCCAGCGTCTATATGTCCTGTGGCGCGGAGTTTGAAAAAAACTGGCTGGATCGTTTTGCCGCCGCCGCGCCCCAGATGAAGTTCTACGCCGCCGACGGAGGCTTTACCAAACTCAAAACAATTACGGGGACGGACGATACGCGCATCTGGTATTCGGCGCTGGCTATGCGGACGATGGCGCAGGCGACTATGCGCGCCCTGAGCGAAAGCGATCCGTCGAATATGGGCAAATATCAGATAAACGGTATGAAGCTGTTTCAAAAGATAGATCGCATTAAGTCCAACATTATGTCGCAGCTAGCCGCCTATCACAATAAAGCGTTTTTAGCGTATCCTGCCGCGTTTAGTTATATCGCTAACGATTATCGTTTGAGGCAGATTGCGATCAACTTTAAGGGCGAGCCAAGACCCTCCGATATTGCGCAGCTAAAGAGCGCTATCCAGAGCGAAGGCGTTACGACTATGCTTGTCGAGGACGAGAGCTACGCCAAAAGCGCGAACGCGTTAGCCAAAGAGCTTGGCGTACATGTCGAGACGATCGCTCTTCCCGACGACGATTGGGAGGCGATGATGAACGCCGTTACCGTCTATCTGGTTAACGCGTTTAACTAAACGCCGCCGCGTCTTTTTGCGTAGATAAACCGCGCGAAAACGGGCGCGGACGATATTTGGGAGAAGGCGTTAATATGTTGCGTACGCTCTGTTTGGCGGCGTTTTTGACCGCGATCGCTCACGCGAAAATCATAGTCGCCGTAAGCGTGGCGCCGCAGGCGTGGCTGGTAGAGAATATAGGCGGCGACGCCGTCGAGATCGTCGTCGCCTCGCCGCCAAACGCGAGCGCGCACACCTTCGAGCCGAAACCCGCGCAGATGGCGAAACTCTCCAAAGCCTCCGCCTACCTGGCGTGCGGCGTCGAGTTTGAAAAAATATGGCTGAAACGATTCGAGCAAAACGCGCCGGATATGCGCGTATTTTACGTCGATCGCGGCGTGGAGAAGCTGACGCTTACGCCGCTAAGCTACGATAGAAGCGCCGCCGCCAACCGTCGCGGCGCGATCGATACGCATATCTGGTTCTCGGCGGCGGCTATGCGATCGCAGGCGGGCTATACGATCGAGGCGCTGATAGCAGTCGATCCCGCCAACGAAACGCTGTACAGGCAAAACGGAGCGCGGACGATCGCCAAGATCGACGCGCTGCGCCAAGAGCTTGCCGAAAAACTTAAACCCTATAACGATCGCGCCTTCTTGATCCACCACCCCGCGCTGGGCTATTTCGCCGCCGAATACGGCTTGCGGCAGCTTTTTATCGAGTTCGAGAACAAAGAGCCCAAAATAGGCGAGCTTGCCGCGCTGACCAAATTAGCCAAAGAGGAAAAGATCAAGGTCGTTTTTGTGGAGCGCGGCGCTTCGCCCAAAGCGGCGCAATCGCTCGCTTCGGCGCTGGGCGCGAAAACAGAGCAGATAACGATCATAAGCGACGATTGGGAGAGTTTGATGCGCGACGCCGCCGACGCGCTGATCAAGGCGTTCAATGGCGGCGATTGAGGCGAAAAACCTCAGCCTCTTTCGGGACGGAGCGTGGGCGATCGAGGATATATCCTTCAGCGTCGAGATCGGCGAGTTCCTTGGGATCGCCGGACCAAACGGCGGCGGCAAAAGCACGCTGATCAAGATTCTAGCCGGCGTATTAAAGCCCGATCGCGGCGAAGCGCTACTCTTTGACGGGGCGCGGGTTGGCTATATGCCTCAGGAGCGCGGCGAAAATCTGAGCTTTCCAATAAGCGCGATCGAGGTCGTGGAGATGGGGTTTCTGCCCGACAAAAAACGCGTCAGAAAAGAGGCGCTGGACGCGCTGGATAGATTGGGCGCCGCCGATCTGGCGCGTAAAAGGATCGGCGAGTTAAGCGGCGGCGAACGGCAGCGGGTGTTTCTAGCCCGCGCCATTGTCGGAGGCGTTCAGGCGCTGTTGCTGGACGAACCGGCTTCGGGCATCGACGCGAAGGGCGAGGAGCTGATGGTCGCGGCGCTGCTGGAGATGAAAAAAACGGCGGCTATCGTCTGCGTAAGCCACGATCGCTCGCGCCTCAAAGAAGACGCCGACTGCATTATCTCTATCAACAGACGCGTAACCAGCGTAGAGAGATTGCGCCGTGTTTGATCTGCTGTCGCTGCCCTTCGCGCAGAACGCGCTGATCGCCTCCTTGGCGCTGGCGATCGCCACGGGCGCGATCGGCTCGCTCGTGGTCGTAAATCGTATCGTTTTTCTAAGCGGAGCTATGGCGCACACCGCTTACGGCGGCGTGGGGGCGGCGTTTTTCTTCGGCTTTTCGCCGCTGCTTGGCGCCGCGATCGCCAGCGTTTTGGCGGCGATCGCTATGTCGGCTGTAACGCTGAACAACCGCGCTCAGAGCGATATGATAATCGGCGCTATATGGGCGATCGGTATGGCGATAGGCGTGATATTTATCGATTTCGCGCCCGGGTATAGCGGCGATCTGATGAGCTATCTGTTCGGTTCGCTCTTAGCGATCGAGACTGGCGATCTGCTGGCTTTTGGCGCGATCGACGCGATCATTTTGGCGTGGGTTATCGTCTATTACCGCAAACTGCTGGCGCTCGCTTTTGACGGCGATTTCGCAAAGAGCAAGGGCGTCAAGATCGCGCCGCTCTACATTTCGCTGCTGGTTTTATCGTCGCTGGCGATCGTGATCGCCATTCGCGTGGCGGGCGTGATGCTCGTGATCGCGTTGCTGACGCTGCCTGTGTGGATAGCGCAGAGCTATTCAAACAGCCTGTGGAAAACGATGGTTTTGTCGGCGGCGCTGTCGTTTGCGTTTATGATCTGCGGTTTTGCGTTCGCCGTCGTTTTCAATGTAACGAGCGGAGCGGCGATCGCGCTGATCGCCGCCGTTGGGCTGATCGTTTCGCTCGCGGCGAGACGATTAAGGTTTAGGACCGCTTAAGATATACCAGCCCAAAACCTCAAACTGAACATACCAGATAACGACCGAGAAGATATAGCCTAACGCCACCGTCCAGCCAAGCCGTATATGCGCCATGAAGGTGTAAATGCCGCGCAGTTTGCCCATCACGCCCACGCCAGCGGCGCTGCCAAAGCTGATCAGCGATCCGCCGATGCCCGCCGTCAGCGTTACAAACAGCCACTGATCCACCTTCGGCGCGCCCGTCGCCAATACCATCGCGTCTGGATTGGCTTTTAAGATCGCGCTCATCACCGGCACGTTATCAACCACCGCCGACACCAGACCCACGCAGATATTCGCCCAAGTGGCGCCTATAATATCGTAGCCCGCCGCGACCAAGCCAAGATAGCCCGTGTAGTGAAGCGCGCCGACGGCGGCGAGAATGCCGAAAAAGAACACCAGCGTGTCAAACTCCATATGGCGCACGCTTGTGTACACGTCAAACGACTCCTCTTTGTGAAAGCGCTGGAGATAAAACGAAAAGAGCGACAGCAGCGAAAAGCCAAACATCATACCCCACACCGGCGGGATATGAAAAAGCTGTTCGCACATCACGGCGGAGAAGATCGTGAAAACGCCCAGCCCTATCACGACGCGCGCGCCGCGATGCATATGAACCGCGTTTTCCTTGTTCGCGTCAAACGCCGGCTTTTCGTCCGGCACGAAGCGGCTAAGCAGCCACGCCGTCAGTAGCCAGCCGCCAATGGAGCTTGGAAAGATAAAGAAGAAATCGATAAACGGCGCTTTGCCCGCCTGCCAAGACATCAGCGTGGTAATATCGCCAAAGGGCGACCACGCGCCGCCGGCGTTAGCCGCCACGACGATATTAATCGCGCCCGGAACCAGAAAATCTTTGCGCGTGCGATCGATGGTGATCAGCACGGTGGATAGGATTAGCGCCGTCGTCAGGTTGTCGGCTACGGGGCTGATAAAAAACGCCAGCAGACCCGTCAGCCAAAAGAGCTTGCGGTAGCCAAAGCCGCTTGAAACCAGCTTGTATTTAAGCGTCTCGAACACATTGCGATTGATCAGCGTCTCAATATAGGTCATCGCCACAAACAGGAAAAAGAATATTTCCGCGATCTCCTCGACCAGCGTTTTGACCTCGGCGCGCAACGCCGCGCTTGCGCCCTCGCCGCCGCTTATGAGCGTGTATATGCCAATAAGAATAAACATAAAAGTACCGATAAATATCGCGGGCTTGGATTTATTGATATGAAGCTGCTCCTCCATAGCGATACAGACATACCCCACGACAAAAATAACAAGGCAAAGTATGCCAACCCAACTGGTAATCAAACTAGTTCCATGCATAAGCCAACCTTTGTGGAAATTTCTCTAGATCGTAACCTAAGATTCATTAAACGCCCCTCCCGCCTCCCCGCCACAGGGGCTCTCGTCATTCCCGCAGATCGCGCCTCTCGTCATTCCCGCGAGATTGGGTATCCATCTTGAAAACTATCAAATATCATAAAATGAATGCCAAACACCGTTTTATTTGCCGTAGATCGCATTTCAATGCAAACTATTTTCCCGCATGCCCGCCTTACGCTCCTAACGGAGCGGGCGCTATGCGGGAATGACGGAGAAGGTCGCGGGTATGACGATTTACGCGGGACTATCGCTTTGTTGCGGGAATGAGAATCCTCCCTAATCCACCTTAACGGGGGCGAAGCGGCGATCGCGTAAGACAGGAGAGAGAATCCCCCTTGACAGAGGGGGGGATTGGCGCGGGGGCGCTGGGCGGGGGTTATTTGCAAATCGCGCCGAACAATTTGCTAAACCAGTAAGACGCGAGAGGCGCGCAAGGGGCGGGGGTTATTTGGGAGCAGAATCCAGCGGCTTGGTGCGCGGCATAACC
>JAITEA010000198.1 GCA_031282285.1 Helicobacteraceae bacterium | reverse complement strand
TTTGCGAGAGCAAAATATTGATCTCCTCGCTGGTAATCTTGTCGCCATTAACGGTGGCAAGCGTAGCCGCGCACAGACTCGAAGCGGCAAACGCCGCCAACACCAAAACTCGTTTCACTTGAACTCCTTGCGTTTTTTATGCGCCAGTCTAACCTAATAAAGCAAAACCAACGCGCCGCCGCCCTCGCGCCAAACCCCAATCAACCGCCGCAGCGTCAATACGCGACGGCGATCAAGCTATCTAATAGCAGAAAAACCGCGAGATTCGCCGCGGTTCGTTGGCTTTGGCGCGCAGAGTCTCCAGCCGCTTTTGATCGCATCCGACGCTGGGACGCTCGCTCTCCAAGCGCGTTAAGCGGTAGCGTTTGGACTTGCCGTATAGCGGCGACCAAAATCTATCGTCTTTTTTAGCCTTTGCAGGAGATTTTGGTCGTTGTTCCAGTATTGCGGTTCGTCGTCAAAGTTATGCGCGTTTTCTCCTAGCGTGATCGCCGCACCCTTGATCGCTACGCTATTAAATGTCGCCGAAGCCATATTTAACCTTTCCTAAGCTGAACAAGCTCAATAATAGCCTGATTTCTTAACGCCATAAAACACACCTTTTCAAAATATGTCGCGCTTGTTATCGGCGCGATCATAATAGCTTTCATAGACGATATAATATTAGCGGCGTCTTTTTCTATATTGTCGGTTTCATACGCGAAGTGATAAAACTTTATTTGGCGTTTTAATAACGAGGATAACGGACCTTGATCGTCTATATTCTCCAGTAGCTCCAATCTCGGAGCGCCGCCGTCCGCCTCAACAAACAACCCGCGTATTTTCTGCGTTTTATCTATGAATGGCTGAGAGACTTTTTTGTAGCCAAGCGCCTCAAATACGATTAGATCGCGTTCTATGTTCTGGGCGGCTACGCCGATATGGTGAAAGTTCAGATCAATCATTCGATCGTTATCTCCAAACCGGAGGTATCGATGCGCTCTGGGATATCATAAACAAAGCGACCTTGACTCTCAAGCGGCTGATCGGTTAGCGCGGCGAGATAGGCAAACGCGGGCGCGTTGCGCTCGCCCTTTTTATAATTTATGATAATTTTATTATCGGTCTTTAAGCCTTTTGCCGCGAGATCAAACATAAACGGCAGCGCGATATTTTCTATATTCCTGCCTAAAGCTCTGCAACTTACGACCATATCGTCAAGCTCAAGCAAAGCGCCTTGCTTATGAGCCGCCATAATCGCGATTATCCCGCTATCCGAAAGATTGTCGCTCATAGCGATAGTTATTACGCGGCTATCAGATGAAAGCATAAGCTCTTTTATCTCGCTTTGATTGTATCTTTTGTAGGTAAGAATAAACTGATTTGTTTTGCCAAATAGCTCGGCTATTCTGGCGCATTGATTGTAATTATCCACGCTAAAACGCAGCTTCACGCCAAGCTTTTCAAAATACTCCTTTTGCGAAAGCGTTTTTGCCAGCTTCTCTCGTTCGATATTTGAGCGCGCGTCTTTATCGCGCAAACTATCTTCGGCTAAGATTTTGAGCTTCGTTAATCGCGGGTAGAACCTAAGCTGCGCCAGCGCGCTCTCTTCGCTTGAGGCTAATATAGTTTTAACGCCCGTACCCTCGACGTTTTGAATCTCCGCCGGATTGTCGTCTATAAAGAGCATAGCGTCCGCGCCAATATTTAGCGTTTTGGCGATTTTGATTATATTATCGCGCTTACTATTCCAGTTGATCTGCGTCGCGGCAAAATCGTCAAATTTTAGTATAAAATCCGATCGTTTTTCAAACGCCAGTTTCGCGTCGATCTCTTCGTTTTTA
This sequence comes from Helicobacteraceae bacterium, assembly GCA_031282285.1. Taxonomy (GTDB): domain Bacteria; phylum Campylobacterota; class Campylobacteria; order Campylobacterales; family SZUA-545; genus JAIRNH01. The sequence goes on along the minus strand of JAITEA010000198.1, from coordinate 3,395 downwards.
GAGGCGATAGCCAGAAAAAAACCGCTCTGTTTAAGCTCTTTGATCGCTTGCTGTAAAGCCAAATTGGGCTTGAGATTCTCTATGCCGTCCTCTCCCAAAACGCCCTGATAGAGCGTATTGTCAAGATCGCAGACGATCGCCTTTAGCGGCGTTAGCAACAGCGCGGGGATTAGCTTTAAGCCTAGATATCTTGCGATCTCAAGCGAAGCTTTGTTTGATAGGCGGGTGCCTGAATACGGCTCTTTAGCCAGATCGTACGCGGCTAAGCCTAAATCGTCCAGTATGGGCTTAAGCGAGAAAGCGAAGCAGTCGCTTATATCTGTTTTTAGATCGATAGCATTGTTTTTCTCAAGATAGACGATTAAGATCGGCGCTTTGGTTTTTGATCTCAGCGCGGCGGCGCGATCGGCAATAAAGCCGGTTATATCGTCCGTTTTGTATCTAAGCAGATCGATATATATTAAATGCAGATCGCCCTTTTGTTCTGGCGTGAAGTTTAACGAATCGTCGTAGGCGCTATATATAAACTCCGCTTCCAATTCGGCGAAATTAAGAAACGCGTTCAGTACCGAAGCGATCGTTTCAAACGAATGGTTTCTATGAACGGTGATCGTAACGCTTCTGGCGGATTTGTTTTTTGGTAGCGATAGAATATCCAGCCGCTTAAGCTCTTTGGCAAAAAGCGGCGAGATCATAACCCAGCCTCCGCTAACTTTCGCTCGATCTTGCTCTTTGAGGTTAGATAGGGAATATCTTCGGCGGCAAACGCTATATTGAACTCCTCTTCGACGGTCATAATGATCTCGATATGTTTCATAGAGTCCCATAGCGGTTCGCTTTGCATATCGATATCTTCGTTTGCGCCGACAGTTTTATTTAGCAGCGTAGATAAAAGATTTGCGAGCTTCTCTTTCACGATCTTCCTTTGCGTTTATTCTGCAAATCCGACGCTCCTTGCCGGATTGCCGTGCATAATAGTATTGTCTTTGCACCCTTTATATACGACGGAGCCCGCGGATATTTTGTTGCCGTCTCCTATTTCGGCGCTTGGCAGCATAGCCGCTCTGGAGCCGAAAAAGTTAAAATCGCCCATCTTGCAATGACCCGTAATGTCGCAGTAGCTCGAGAGCGCGTTAAAACTGCCTATCTCGGTATCGTGCGCGAGCGCGGTATAGAGGTTAAACAGATTGCCGTCGCCTATTTTGTAAAAATAGCCGCCTGATCCCGGGCAGAATATATTGCCTTCCGCCCGTTCGAGCGCGGTTTCATTTACGCGGCAGCCGTGCGCAGTAAAGTTGGGCATTGTTCTGCCAAGCGCCTTAAACGATTCGTACACGGTTTTTCTTACGCGCGGCTGTCCAATCGCTATCAAAAAAGCCAGATCGGAGCTAAGCTCGATCGTTTCGTAGTTACCCAGATAAAGACGCGCTAAGCCGTATTTATCCAGCGATTCGGCGCGATCGCAATTCGCGCAAAAACCCGCGAACTCGATATCGGCGCCAAAGCGCCGTTTTTCCATTATATAACCGTAAAGTTCGATCGCAAACCCGCCCGCGCCGATTATCGCGTAATTCATTGGCTAATTGTGCCAAACGCTTGATAAATCCGCGTGAAACGCGCGGCGTTCAAAAAGCGGCTCGAAGCGAGATCAAGCCGCGAGGCTTGCCGAACGATTTCGCGTCGGAGCTATACAGCTCGCCGCGCGCGCCGATATAGACGCTTCGCCCAAAAGCTCTGCCAAGCGATGCGAACAGGTTGAGCGGCTTATCCTCGTCGCGATCGTTTGGCAGAGCGTAGCCCGCGCCGAAGCCGATATCGACAAGATCCAAAACCTCGCTAAAGCCCGCGCTCGCCTCTACATAGCGATCGCCTTCGCCGCGCCCGCCGTCGGCTGAAATCACGCTGTAATAAGCCAGATCAAAACCTCCGTAGCCAACCGCGAAAAGCGCCTCTACAAAGTTTGCGTCCTCGAACGAAAAGTTGCGGCTAATCGCGCCCGCCTCGAATCGCATATCGCCCGCTTCGCCCAGATAGCCGCCGCGAAAATCGTATTCGATCGCGCGCGTATTATCTTTGCGCGGATCGTAGATATTGGAACCGAACGCGCCGAGATAAAATCCGCTTTCAAAGCTATAGCGAAGCGTCCCTTGCAACGCGTTTTCGTGATCGGTTTGCGTAACGCCGCGAAACAGATAGTCGCTTACAAACTCGATCTTGCCGTTAAAGCCGGCGCCGATAAGATAGTTTGCGGCAATCAAAACCGCGAGTAAAACCCTAATCATCGCCTAATCATATAACTTTATTGCCAGCTTGCGCCGCCGGTTTGCGATCCAGCCATTTTACCAAGAGCATAATGACCACCGCCTCGACCATACTCGCCAGTATAAACGCCGAATATTCGTTTTCGTTCAGCAGCCCGCCGTTATGCCCGATCGTGGCGACCGCTACCAAGAAGGTAAGCGGCATCGATTGCGACAGCCCTATACGCAGCGCCTCGAACGCGGTGAAAACGCCGCGAAAGGCGATCAGCGAGGATAAAACGCGCATCGCGGTCATAGCGAGCAGTATCAGCCCCGCCGCCGTCGCTACGCTTGATTGCGAAACCAGACGCAAATCAAGCGTGCCGCCGACATACAAGAAAAAAATCGGCGTTAGAAAGCCAAAGCCAAGCGAGCTTAACTTTTTGGGCAGATCGGCTTTGTGGTTGAAATAGCTGCCTATAAACATACCCGCCACAAACGCGCCCAGCACGCGCTCCAAATCCAGATAGATCGTCGCGGCGACAAGCGCGAAAAATAGCGCGAAGGCGATGCGTACATCCTCGTCAAGATTGCCCTGTTCGGGCATAATCAATTTCTTAAGTTTGGGAAACCACCAAAACAGCGCGGCGGAGATATAAAAAAACAGCCAGACGCATATCAAAACAAAGATTAGCGTCGCCATAGTTTGCGCGAACCTGAAATTAAAGCCGCCAAGCTGAACGACGCCGCTTAAGATCGTTAATACGCAGATGCTGATAAGCTCGCCGATAATGCCCAGCTTAAGACCGAAGGTCAGCCATTCGCTCCTGCCTCGCGCGTGGATCAAAACCACGATCATACCAATAGAGATCGTAGGCAGCGCGGCGATATATATTGGCGGCAATCCAAACGCGAAAGCGATAGCCGCCGCCAGCGCGTAGAGCGTTATAAAAAACGCGGCGATCCTGCGCCAAAGCGATCGTTTTATCGCGCCAAACTCGCTTAGATCGACCTCCATTCCCGCAAGAAACATCAGGTACAAAAACCCCACTTCGGCGATCGAGTCAAACAGCTCGCCGCCTTCGGAGAAAAAGCCAAAAAACGCCGCCAGCGCGCCTAATATAATCTCCGTTACCGCCACGGGCAAACCGCTTA
>JAITEA010000120.1 GCA_031282285.1 Helicobacteraceae bacterium | reverse complement strand
GCTTCTCGTCTGCCATTTCTGGCGCGCGCTCTTGCTACGGACAACGCTTTTCTAGTTTTACGCGCGATCGCGTCGAGATTTTTCTTGACCTCTTCGTATGGCGTAATTTTCGCGGCGGCGATCAGCTCTCTTGCCTCAACGCTCCGCTCGCCAAAGAATGGTTTCAGATTTGTCATTTTTTGCCTCCGTTTCGGATTATAGCGTTTCATCCCTCGCCTCCGCAAAAGAACGGCGAACCAAATTTGCGTTTGACCCGCCGAATGAGGCATCCGCCTCGAACACAAAAACACACTACCAAAAACAACCTTAAAACACAATAGGCGGTTAAGTTAACTGCCTAAAATAGTCGACAATGCGTATCATAAATTTATACCCGTTAAGCATAAAATCATTGCTTGCGTAATAGGCGGCATGTTTGATAAACCTTCCCATAATAAGTTGTTCCAACTCAATGAATGCGTATTTTTCATTTTCCCGCTTCCGCATAGCTTGTGAAACGCCCACAATGAGACCACCAAATCGTTAATAGCTCTGCTTTGTAAAAAACTCTCTATTTTTCTATAATCGCGGCGCTTAAAGATTTCCTTATGTATAAAGGTGGCGATATTTTTCTGAATTTTTGCGCGTTTAATGCGCAACAGCAAAATACAATTATTGTGCGCCGCGGCGTTTCTTAAGCGCTTAACGCTATATAGCGCGTTTTCAATCTCCTTTATTTTAAGCGGTTCAGCGTTGCTAAAACCGCTTAGTCTGCTGATAACGAGCTACTCATAAACTCGAAAACCGCGTTAAAATAAAGCCTTTGCAAACTAGAAACCTACGCTCCCATAGCGGCGAAGGCGGCTTTGCATTCGGCGGGCGTCGCCACCTTGTAGCCCGCGCCAATAATCGCGTCTTTCAGCTTCGCGCTGTCCATACCCTCCGTGGTCAAATAGTTGCCTACCACCATCGCGTTCGCGCCCGCTTCGATCGCCTCCATCAGCCGATCGCCAAAGGCTTGCTCCTTGCCGCCGGCGAGCATAATGCGCGGCTGCGCGCCCAGAATCTCGCGCGCCTTACGCACCCATTTAAGCGCCTCGTCGGTACTCATCACGGGCTGCTTGATCGGCAGCGCCGGATTGGCGATATAGAAGTTCATCGGCGAGCTCATCGGCTTAAACGACGCGATGGTTTTCAGCAGATCGACGCGGTCGTCGTCGCTCTCGCCCATACCGTAGATGCCGCCCAGCACCAGCCCAAGCCCCGCGCTCGCCGCCGCCTCGTTGGTTTCGTAGCGCTCGCGCCAGCCGTGCGTCGTGCAAATATTCGGAAAAAACCGCTCGCTGGTTTCAAGGTTGTGGTTATACAGATTGACGCCGTTTTTTTTCAGCTCGGCAAACTGCTCTTTCGTCCCCGTCCCGTTACAGGCGATAATTTTCAGATCAAGATCAAGCGATTTGACCGCCCGCGCCGCTTTTGAGACATATTCCAGCGTTTCGTCCGTGATCGACCGCCCCGCCGTAACCAGACAATATCCCACCGCGCCAGCTTTTGCCGCCGCTTTCGCCTCGTTTTGAATGCGCTCGATCGGCTTTGATCTAAACCGCTCAATTTTCGTCTGATACCGCGCCGATTGCGCGCAAAAACCGCAATCCTCGTTGCAGCTTCCGCTGGCGATATTGCTGATCGCGCATAAAAAAATCGACTCCATACCGCTCCTTTTTGGCGGCATTGTATCAAAATCGCCCGTTCAACTTGCCAATCTCGCGCGGAAAGATTGAGATCGCTATAATTGCGGTAAATTGCAAAAGGGACTCGCGTGGCAAAATACGACGACGCTTCGTGGCATTACGAGGGCGATTATCCAAGCGATCTGAGCGCCGAAAACGCCGCAACTCATATAGGTATGTTTATAGCGTGGCTTATCGAAAACGATCTGATGTCGGACGAACAAATCGAGGAGTTTTACGACGATATTCAAAAGGTAAAAAGACGCGATCTAAGCGGCGCGGAGTATTTGATAAACAATCTTGACGAAAAGTTTTGCGACGACGATCTAAGCGATCTGGGTAACGATTTCACGCAAGACTATTATATGGACAATAAATCGTTCACAAAAAACCGCGGCGATTATACCGGCGATTATTGCAATGTATTCAACGCGTTTGACGAAAACAACCCGATCGATAAACCAAGCAAGTACGAAACCGTATATCATGTGGAAAATAGCTGGGAAAATTACGATCTGATAAAAAAGATAATCGATCAACGCTTTGCCGAATGGAAAGCCTATAAAAACCCGCCGCAAAATTAATTGCTTGAAGCGAAAGAGCGTAAAAGGCGGCAATTTGGCGCGATTGACGCGAGACGCGAAAGCGGGCGGCGCGTAGGCGCTTCGCCGTTTGGTTAAAACGGCTAAGATCGCGCTATGAAAACCATCGCCGTTATTCCCGCCAGAGGCGGCAGCAAGCGAATCGAGCGCAAAAATATCCGCCCGTTTTGCGGCAAACCCATTATGCTCTACTCGATCGAGGCGGCGCTAAACAGCGGCGTTTTCGACGATGTGATCGTCTCCACCGACGACGAAGCGATAGCGAACGCGGCGCGAGCGGGCGGCGCGAGCGTCCCATTTATACGCCCGCCCAGCCTTTGCGACGATTTCGTCGGCGTGGTTCCCGTCGTCGCGCACGCGATCGAGGCTGTCGGCGGCGCCGATCGCGCCTGCTTGATCTACGCCACCGCGCCGTTTATCTCTTCAGACGATCTTAAGCAAGCCGCACAAGCGCTCTGCGAGAACGATTTCGCGCTGTCGATCGCCGCGTACGAAGCGCCGATCTTTCGCGCGCTAACAATGGACGAAAGAGGGTTTGTAAGCTCGATCTGGCGCGAGCACGAACAAACGCGATCGCAGGATTTACCCGCGGCTTTTCACGACGCGGCGCATTTTTGTTTCGGGCGGGCAAGCGCGTTTTTGGAAAATAAGTCAATT
>JAITEA010000058.1 GCA_031282285.1 Helicobacteraceae bacterium | reverse complement strand
CGATTTTAATCTCTACTAAACCAATCAGGTTTATGAACAATTAAGCTAAAGATTACTATGCTTACGCACGGCTTTGGTACGAAACGATCAAAGCCTATCGCATTGAGAGGTCGAACAAGCCGCCAAATACGGCGTTTGTTCGCCTTTAGGTCGAGTAAGCCGCCCCGATCCAGTTTGTTAGTTGGCGCTAAACGGCGGATCGGAGCGCATCCTAGTTCGGACGCTAGGACGCGCAAGTCTATAACGCCGTAGCTGAAACGGCGGGCTCGCGCCTCCTTTTGCGTTTTTTTGCCTCTACAAAAGGAGAAAAAATGTCAAAGATTTCAGGTTTTAGCCGCGCCGCCGCTTTGCTGGCGGCGTTCGGGTTGTCGGCGTCGGTCGCTTTCGCCGCCGATCCCGTATTAAAGGAGATCAATCTCCAAAAATCGCCTTGGACGGTGGTCGCGCTAGAAAAAGGGTTTTTCAAAGAGGAGTTCGACAAGATCGGCACCCAAAAGATAACGCTGATCGCGCAGGGCGCGGCGGAACTGCTGGGCGCCGAGAGCGCGGCGGTAGGCGGCGGATCGCTTGCGATCGCGCAACGAATGGTCTATCCTTCGACCATTCACCGCATCAACGGGCTGAATACGGTCGTTATCTGGATTAGCGAGCCGTCCAACCGCTATCGCACCCCGACGCTGGCGGCGGCGAACAACAAAAATATCAATTCGGTTAAGGATTTAGAGGGCAAAAAGTTTGGCTCCAGCCGCATCTCTTGCTACTGGTCGGCGCCGTTTGAAAGCCTCAACAACGCGGGCATTCCGTTTGATTCGCGCCTCAAAAAAGGCAAGGTCAGACACGAAAACATCGACAACTCCGCCGTGGCGATCGCGGCGGTGCTCTCCGGCGAAACCGACGCCACGGCGGTGCATTTAGCCGCGCCGGCGTTTACCGGTCCGTGGCTTTCGGGCAAGTTTAAGGTCGTCGATCACCCCGCCGACGACGGCGTATATATCAACCACGCCGGACGCATCACCTATGTGGCGCGCAAGGATTTCGTCGATAAATATCCGCAGGTGATCAAAGCCTTCTTGGTCGCCAGAGAGAAAACCCGCGCGTGGGCTACCGATCACCCCAACGAGGCGGCGGCGATTATCGCCAAAGAAACCCGCGTGCCGCTCGAGGTGGCGCTGTTTCAGATCACGCATATCGGGCAGTGGGAGTTTACGGGCGGCGAGGCGAACGCTGGGCGCGCAAGAACGGCGATCAAAGAGTTCCTGCGCTACTACATAGCCAACGGCGACGACATTCTGACGCAAAAAAGCCTAACCGACAAAGAGGTCGACGACTTTATCGACGGGCGGTTTTTCGCGGGCGGATCGTACTCGATCTACAAATAACCAAACGCGGGCGCTTTACGGCGTCCGCGCAATTTTGCGGAGGCGTTTATGAGAGCTTTTTTTGCGCGCCGTTTGTATATCGGTTTGCTGCTTCCCGCGCTGCTTATCGGGTTTTGGCAGGCGGCGAGCGCCTACGAATGGGTCGATCCCGTCTTTTTGCCCAAGCCGATCAAGGTAGTCGAATCGTTTTGGTATATGCTAGATAAACAGGAGCTGTTAAGCGATATATGGGCGAGCGTGTTTATCGTAACGCAGGGCTTCGCTTACGGCGCGATCGTCGCCGTGTCGCTTGGACTGGCGGCGGGTCTGTCGCGCAATACGGAGCTGTTTTTCGGCTCCACGCTGAACACGCTCCGCCATATTCCCACGATCGCGTGGCTGCCGCTGATCGTCGTGTGGCTCGGGCTGGGCGCGCCCGCGAAAGTTTTGATCATAGCCAAATCGGTTTTCTTTCCCGTTTTCCTGAATGTGCTTCAGGGCATTCGCGGCATCGATAAAAACTATATCGAGCTTGCCGAGGCGCTGAAACTCACCAAATGGCAGTTGATACGCAAGGTGATTATCCCCGCGATCTTGCCGACGATCGCCGTGTCGTTTCGCTATTCGGCGGGTCTGGCGTGGGCGATCGTGGTGATCGCCGAGGGCTTAAGCGGTCTTGAGGGGCTTGGATTTCTGATCTTTCGCGCTCAACAGCTTTTGATGACCGATCAATTGCTTGTGTGTATGGTTTTGATCGGGCTGATCGGTTTTGCTATCGATCGCGCTATGTTTTTCGCGCAGCGGCGCGCGCTGAAATGGAAGGTTGGCTTCAATGAGTAACCTGCTCAAAATTAGCGGCGTCTCCAAAAGTTTCGCGCTGGAAAACGGCAAACGCTTAAATGTAGTCTCGAGCGTGGATTTCGAGGTGGCAAAGGGCGAGTTTGTGTCGATCGTGGGACCAAGCGGCTGCGGCAAAACCACATTGCTGCGGCTGATCGTAGGGCTGGATCGCGAATACGAGGGCGAGATTTCGCTGCGCGGCGAGCCGATTAGCGGCGCCGGTTTGGAGCGCGGCATCGTCTTTCAAGATCACCGCCTGCTGCCGTGGCTCACGCTGCGGGAGAATATCGCCCTCGCTTTGCTCAACGCGCCAAAAAGCGAAGCCGACAAAGC
>JAITEA010000015.1 GCA_031282285.1 Helicobacteraceae bacterium | reverse complement strand
AGCGCCTTTCTGTTGGGCAGACCGGTCAGATCGTCGATATATCGTTTCATAATGATCGGCGTAATGTCGTGGCGCAGATCGATATACTCCAGCGCCGCGCCGTTTACATCGAGTATAGGCGCGATCGTGAGGTTGAAATAGAGCGAATCGCCGCTTTTGCTTCTGTTTTGCACGACGCCTTTGAAGATCGTTTTGTTGGCTACCGCCTCCTCGATTGCCTTTAGGGTTTCCGGCGCTTCGGAGGGGTGGCGGATTGTGTCGTAGCGTTTGCCGATCAACTCCTCGCGAGCAAAGCCAAACGCGGCGCAGAAGGCGTCGTTTACCTCGACGATGGCGTCTTCGGCGTTGGCTTTGGAGACGATCGCGCTTGTGTCGATGGCGTTTTTGTAGTCGATCAGCACCTTGTAGTTGGCGTTTAGCTCGGCGGTTTTGCGTTCGATCTCGCGCTTGAGCGCCATATTCTGCGCGCATTTATCCAGCACGCTTAGAAGCTGCTCCAATTCCAGCGGCTTGAACAGGTAGTGGAATACGCCAAGCTCGATCGCGCCCGCCACATATTCGGCTTCGTTGAACGCCGAGACGATCACGACCGGCGCGTCGGGATTGATCTTGCGAATCTCCCGCGCCATCTTAAGCCCGTCCATCACGGGCATTTTAATATCGGTTACCACGATGTCGGGCTTGTACAGCGAAAAGATATGCAGACCCTCTTTGCCGTTGGTAGCCACATACAGCTCGCCCACATAACGACCGAGAATCTTGGCGATCGCGTCAAGCACGCCGTGATCGTCCTCCACAAACAGAACTTTTAACTCCGAAAGGATTGAAACCGCCTTGCTCCCGCTCATTACAAACTCCTTGGATCGGCTATTTCGCCCGCGATCGCGCTTGCCGCCACGACCGCGGAGTTGGCGAGATATACCTCGCTCGTTTTAGCGCCCATTCTGCCTACAAAGTTGCGGTTGCTGGCGCTGATGCACCGCTCGTTATCGCCCAGAATGCCCATATATCCGCCCAGACACGCGCCGCAGGTTGGGTTGCTGATCGTCGCGCCGGCTTCGACAAAGATATCGTAAAGCCCCTCTTTTTGCGCCGCGAGCGCGATCTGCTGCGTGGCGGGCGTGATGATCAGCCGCGAATGTCTGGCGACTTTGCGCCCTTTTAGAATCTCGGCGGCTATACGCAGATCGCCGATGCGCCCGTTGGTACAACTGCCGATAAACGCCTGATCGATCCTCACGCCCAGCTTTGCCGCTTCGCTTATAACGCGCTTGTTTTCGGGCAGGAACGGAAAGGCGACGATCGGCTCCATCTTGTCCGCGTCGATCTCGATCGTCTGATCGTAGCTAGCGTCGTCGTCGGAAGCGAAAATCTTTGGCGCTCTGGCGAGTTTTTTGCCGCGCAAAAACGCCTCGGTTACGCTATCGTAGGCGATAACGCCGCTTTTGGCGCCCGCCTCGATCGCCATATTGCACAGGCTGAAGCGATCGTCCATACCAAGATATTGCAGGCTTTCGCCTACAAACTCCAGCGCCTTATAGGTCGCGCCGCTTACGCCAAGCCTCGCTATCGTCTCCAGAATAATATCTTTGCCGTAGATATGCCGCGCCGGTTTGCCGTTTAACTTTACTTTGATCGACGCGGGGATTTTGAACCAGTTTTTGCCCGTCGCCATCGTATAAGCCAGATCGGTCGATCCCATTCCGGTGGAGAACGCGCCCAAAGCGCCGTGCGTACAGGTGTGGCTGTCCGCGCCGATAATAATATCGCCCGGGATTATCAGCCCTTTTTCGGGCAAAAGCGCGTGTTCTATGCCCATCTCTTTTTCGTCGAAAAAGTGCGGCAGATCGTATTTGAGCGCGAAATCGCGGCTGATGCGCGCCTGATTTGCCGCGTTGATATTGTGCGCGGGGATAAAGTGATCCATACAGATCGCAAACCCTTCGGGATTAGCCAGACGCGTAGCGCCGGAGCTTTCAAAAGCGCGAATACTAAGCGGCGCGGTAATGTCGTTGGCTATAGTCATATCCACTTTTACGCGAACGATTTCGCCGGCTCGCGCTACGGCGCCGCCGTGATCGGAGAAGATTTTTTCGGTAATCGTTAAACCCATATCCCTATCCGCTTTTTGTATTCAGTTAATGATAAATTATAGCAAAACCATTGATGGCGCGCCGCCCGACCTCTCGATTAACTTACGATTTTAAGATTTTTGGCAGGGTGATGCCCGTTTGCGACTGGTATTTACCCTTGCGATCTTTATACGAAACCTCGCACGATAGATCGCCTTCCAAGAAGATCACCTGCGCGATCCCCTCGTTGGCGTAGATTTTCGCCGGCAGCGGCGTGGTGTTGGAGATTTCAATCGTGATATGCCCCTCGAACTCCGGCTCGAACGGCGTTACATTGACGATAATGCCGCATCTGGCGTAGGTGCTTTTGCCCAGACAGATAGCAAGCGCGTTGCGCGGGATTTTGAAATACTCCACCGTCCGCGCCAGCGCGAACGAGTTGGGCGGCACGATACAAACTTCGCCTACAAAATCGACGACATTCGCCATATCAAACCGCTTGGGATCGACCACCGTGGCGTTGATATTGGTGAAAATCTTAAACTCGTCGCTGACGCGAATATCGTAGCCGTAGCTCGACAGCCCGTAGCTTACGATCCCCTCTCCCTCCAGCCGATCGACAAACGGTTCGATCATCGCCTCTTTGAGCGATTTTTCCCTGATCCAGCTATCCGATTTTAGTCCCATTGCATTCTCCGTGTAACAGCGTTTTCGCTATTATGCCAAACTTACGCTAGTCATTTATAAGGAAAAAGATTGTTAAGTCTCGATGAAATTAAATCGCTTGTCGATTATATGAGCGCAAGTTCGCTATCCAAGATCAACTTCAAACGGGAAGGTTTCAGCGTTACGCTGGAGCGCCGCGCCGGTTCCGCGCAGCCTGTCGTATCGCTTGCGAAGCTGCAAAAGATCGTCGAGGACGCGATCTACGCGTTCAAGGAGCGCAAGCAGTTGAGCGTTTTGCAGATGCAGGGTTTAGCTTAGCCGCCGCCTCGCTTCGCGGGCGTTTTGGTTCGCGTTTAACGGCGTTTTCGCTACTATGCCGATCTACACCAGTTTAATAAAGGAAAAGCGTTGCTAAGCCTTGATGAAATTAAATCGCTCGCCGACTATCTGGACGCCAGTTCGCTATCAAAGATCAAAATAAAACAAGAGGGCTTCAGCTTAACGCTTGAACGCCATATATCCTCCGCTCCGACCGCGTTTGTAAACTCGGTCGCCGCGCCCGCGATCGCGCGCAACGCGCCCAATGTCGCGCAGATCGCCGCTCCGAGTGCGCCAAGCGGCGGCAAAAATGAGGGCGAGATCATAGCCAGCCCGATGGTCGGCGCCTTTTACCGATCGCCAAGCCCCGACGCGCCGCCGTTTGTAAACGCGGGCGATCGCGTCGCCAAAGGCAAGCCGCTGTGCGTGCTCGAGGCGATGAAGATGTTCAACGAGATCGAAGCGGAGTTCGACTGTTCCATTCTGGAGATTTTGGTCGAGGACGGGCAGGTGGTGGAGTACGACACGCCGCTTTTCAGAGTGAAACGGAGCTGATTATGCCGCCCATTAAACGAGTACTGATCGCAAACCGCGGCGAGATTGCCCTGCGCGCCCTTCGCACGCTCAAGGAGATGGGCAAAGAGGTCGTCTGCGTCTATTCCACCGCCGACAAAGAGGCTAGTTATCTGGAGTTCGCCGACGCGGCGGTCTGTATCGGACCGCCCAAAAGCGCCGATAGTTACCTCAATATCCCCGCGATCATCACTACCGCCGAGGTTACCGAGTGCGACGCGGTATTCCCGGGTTACGGGTTTTTGAGCGAGAACGAACATTTTGTCGAGGCGTGTTCGCGCCACAAGCTGAACTTTATCGGTCCAAGCCCAGAGGTGATGACGCTGATGGCGGACAAGGCGAAAGCCAAAGCGGTTATGCAGAAAGCGGGCGTCCCCACTATCCCGGGCGTGGAAGGCACGCTCAAAGACGCGGAGGACGCGAAGCGCAAAGCCAAATCCGTCGGCTACCCCGTGATCTTAAAAGCCGCGGCGGGCGGCGGCGGGCGCGGAATGCGCGTCGTGGAGGACGAGAGCTATATTGAAAACGCTTTTTTGGCGGCGCGCAGCGAAGCCGAAAACGCCTTTGGCGACGGAGCGATCTATATGGAGAAGCTGATCAAACAGCCGCGCCATATCGAGGTACAGGTGATCGGCGACAAACACGGAAACGCGATCCATATCGGCGAGCGCGACTGCTCGCTTCAGCGGCGTCATCAGAAGGTGATCGAGGAGGCTCCCGCGATCTATCTCAAACCGCAAACGCGCGAGAAGCTATTGCAAACGGCAATAAAAGCCGTCAAAGCGCTGAAATACGAAAACGCCGGCACGCTGGAGTTTCTTGTAGATAGCGATCAGAACTTCTACTTTATGGAGATGAACACCCGCTTGCAGGTGGAGCATCCCGTCAGCGAGTCGATCAGCTCTTTGGACATTATCGAGCTGATGGTGCGCGTAGCCGAAGGCGAAAAACTGCCCAGTCAAGAGGAGATCAAGTTTTTCGGACACGCGATCGAGTGCAGGATCACCGCCGAGGACCCGCAGCGCTTTCTGCCCTGCCCGGGCAGAATCAAAGATTGGATCGTCCCGGGCGGGCGCAATGTGCGCGTCGATAGCCACTGCTACGCGGGATATATTATTCCGCCATATTACGACTCGCTGATCGCTAAACTGATCGCGTACGCGCCCACGCGCGAGGCGGCGATCGCCAAGATGAGAGAGGCGTTGCGCGAGATGAAGGTAAGCGGCGTGAAAACCACCGTTGAGTTTCACGCGAAAATGCTTGAAAACCCCGATTTTGCCGCTAATACTTTCGACACCAAATATCTGGAACGGCATTTGGCGGATATGCAGGAGCAGTAAGGATAAAAGGCTTATGATGAGAGATTGCGAAGCTACGATCGGCGCGCTGATTGAAAAGCGAAGCGTCGGCTTTATAAGCTCTATCGACAAAAACGGCTTTCCAAACACAAAAGCTATGCTGCCTCCAGTTAAACGCGAAGGGATCAAAACGCTCTATTGGCATACCAATACTTCGTCAATGAGGATAAAGCAGTACAGAGCCAATCCCAAAGCGTGCGTATATTTTTGCGATCAGCGCTTCTTTAGAGGCGTAATGCTAAGGGGGACGATGGAAGTCTTAGAAAACAAAGCGATCAAGCAGGAGATATGGCAAGATAGCTTTACGACATATTATAAAGAAGGCATAGACGATCCGGACTTTATCATTATAAAGTTTACCGCGCAAAACGGCAGATACTATAGCGCCTTTAGCTCTCAAGATTTTGTAGTAGCGTAGGAAGGCGGCTATGGACGCGCTATGCGGAGTAAGATGGCATAACCTACCAGATCAAAAAATAGCGCGGCGTAACCGATGGATGTTTTAATATGTGATATAAAAAGCCCGAACGCGATAATAGCGCCAAAAATCGATCGGGACAATACTATCGTTATTTCCGATAACGGCAAAATACGCCCCTGCATAGGCTGTTTTGGCTGCTGGATAAAAACGCCCGCGGAATGCGTAATCAACGACGGCTATAACAATATGGGCGAGTTGATTTCAAAGTGCGATAAAGTGATTATTGCGAGCAGATGTTATTACGGCGGATACAGCCCGTTTATACATAATGTTTTGGATAGAAGCATTTCGTATATATCGCCTTATTTTGAGGTCAAAAACGGCGAAATGCATCACAAACAGCGATACGATAACCATATTATATTGGCGGCGCATCTTTACGGTAAAACTTCTGAGCAGGAAAGAGAGACGGCGCGCAAATTGGTTAGCGCAAACGGCGTTAATCTGTTCGCTAGACAGACGGAGATATATTTTTACGACGAGATCCAAGATTTGCTAGAAGCCTTGCAATGAAAATTGCCGCGATAAACGCAAGCCCAAAAACGGGAGCGTCCAACAGCGGGATAATATTGGATAAATTAAACGGCTATATCGGCAAACGCTGCGAAATCGTTAATTACTCGTTAAGCTCCAAAGGCTTTAGCGAAGCGGTTTATAGCGATATAGTAGCAAGCGACGCGGTTGTTTTGGCTTTTCCGCTCTATGTGGACGCGCTTCCTTCAAATCTGCTTAAAATGCTTATAGAGTTAGAGGGTTATATATCGCGCAACAACGCGAACGATATTGTCGTATATGCGATAATCAATAACGGATTTTACGAAGGCGAACAGACGCGTATAGCCTTTGAAATTATACAAAACTGGTGCGATCGCGCAAGATTAAAGTTTGGCGGCGGAATTGGGCAGGGAGCGGGCGAAACTATAGGGGTTATGAAAAATAGTTCTATAAGCAAAACGCTATTTGGCGCTCTTGAGCGAGAGCTTAATCGGCTTGCCGAAAAAATTGAGTCGACAGCGGCGTATGAAATAAAATATTTAACCCCGTTTTTGCCGCGTTTTTTATGGAGTCTCGCGGCAAAATACGCTTTTTGGCGCCCGCTTGCCGCCAAAAATAAATTATCAATGAAAGATATCGAAAAAAGAATAGCGTAAAATAGCGATCGCAAAATACGCGCCGCGTTAGTCGCGCAGCTCTCCGCCCGCTTCCAATATATCAAAATATTTGCAAACCCCAAGCTCGCAGGCTTTTTTCGCGTCTTTGCTCGCCGCTTTATAGTCGTTCATAGCGGCGTAAGTTACGGCGCGGTTATTGTAGGCTAAGGCGTAGTTTGGATTTATCGCTATGGCTTTATCAAAGTCCGCGATCGCCTTTTCATATTTGCCCTGATCGTGATAAACTAAAGCGCGGTTGGCGTACGCGTTTGCATAGTTTTTGTCGAGTTCGATCGCTTGATCGTAACTCTCGATCGCCTTTTCGTATTCGCCCGCGGCGTAATAGGCGTTCGCGCGCTGAAAATGAGCCGTCGCGTCGCTTGGATCGACGGTGATCGCGCGCTCTTGTATCGAGCGATAAGCGTCTATCAGCGCTTTGGTCTCCTCGTCCAACTCGCTGGCGCCAAAAACGCAAACGGCTGCGGCGCAAATAGCCGCCGTGTTTTTTAACAGACTTTTCATAATTTACTCTCCTTTTTTGGCTGATTTTCTCAAAAACGAATAGGGCGGCAAAGGCGCGGGCAGCAAAACGGCGTTTTGGTTGCCCGAATGGATTTCGTTTAACGATTTGCCGCTTGTAGTTACGATCCGCGCAAAGCGCAAAAAATAGCGCCCGCCTTCTTTGTAAATCCGCCCGCGATCGTTGTCGGCAAGCGCGATCGCGGCATACGGCGGCGCGACGATCTCGAGCGTTTCATTTATGGCGATCGATCCGAGCGCGAGCGCCGTTTCGCCGTTTTCTCCGATCGCGCCCGCGACCTGACGCGTCCCGTCGCTCTGGCTTGTTTCCGGATTCTGATCGCCGCGCTTTTCAAACGGGCGCTTGATCAAAAAGCCGTCGGAAAAGCCGCGATTGTTCGTCGTCGCAAGCTCGTCGCCGTATTTTGACGGCTCAAAACAGCCGCGCTTGATATCGTCCAACGCCATTTTGTAGGCGCGGGTTACGCAGGCGGCGTAATAGCCGCTTTTGGTGCGCCCCTCGATCTTGACGCTGTCGATCGCGCCGCTGGCGGCGATGGTTTGCAGATGCGCGATCAAATTGAGGTCTTTGGCGTTGAAAACATAGCTGCCCTCTTCGCTCTCATCAACGCGCATCAGCGTTTTGGTTTCGGGGTTTTCGACGAAGATTTGATAGGGAAAACGGCAGTCGTTGGCGCAACTGCCGCGATTTGGCGCTCGCCCCGTCTGCAGGCTGGATATTAAACAGCGCCCGCTGTAGGCAAAACACATCGATCCGTGTACAAAAACCTCGATCTCAAGGCTTGGCAGCGCGGTTTTGATCGCTTCCAAATCTTTCAGGCTCGCCTCTCTCGCGGCGATAATTCGCCGGACGCCCAGATCAAAATAAACCTCCGCGTCAAGCGTGTTTAGCGCGTTCGCCTGCGTGGAGAGGTGGATTGGAATATCGGGCGCGATTTTTTTCGCCAGCCGCACGGCGCCGGCGCTGGAGACGATAAACGCGTCGGGCGAAAGATCGCGCATCTGGGCGAGATGGTTTTCAAAGAGCTTGATCTGCGAGTTGAACGGAAAGCCGTTTGCCGTTACATAGACCTTTTTACCAAGGTTATGCGCGTAGGCGATCGCCTCGCCGAAGCTCTGCGGCGAGAACTCTTTGGAGCTTCGCGTACGCA
>JAITEA010000241.1 GCA_031282285.1 Helicobacteraceae bacterium | reverse complement strand
GCGTCGCTTTGCGATCTAAGTCTTAAGCGGTATAATACGCCATAATACCAAAACGCAAGAGTTGTGCAATGGCAATGAAAGCTGTCGATGATAGGACAAAATTAACTCTACGCAACCAGCTTGAGTTGCTGTGCTTTCGCGTGCTACCCAAAGGCACGCGATTTTCTATCAATGTGTTCAAGGTGCGCGAAACCGTCAAATACAAGAAGCTCACCGATCTGCCCGAAACCGACAAGGTGATATGCGGTCTTTTGACGCTACGCAAAGAGATAATCCCCGTCGTCGATCTCAAAGAGTGGCTCTACGGAGGCGCCGTTTCGAGAACGCGCGTGTTGGAAGCCGCCGCGGAGTTCGATCCGATGGATACGCAGATCATCGTCTGCGAGTTTGACAATATCACGATCGGATTGTGGGTTTACCGCGCAGATTATATTATGCGTAAGAATTGGGAAGATATCAAAGTGCCCGTTTCGAGCGAATTTGGCAGCAAAACCAACAACTACACCAAAAACGACGACGGCGACATCGTGTATATCGTCGATGTGGAAGGTATGCTCTCCGAACTCTTTCCGATGGTCGCGGCGCACGATCGCGAGGAGATCGAGGCGCTGGCGCCGCTGTCGCTTAGAAAAGACCTTATAGTGCTGATCGCCGACGACTCCAAAAGCGCGCTTAAAGGGCTGACAAATGTGCTGGATAAATATCAAGTGTCCTATCTGGCGTTTGAAAACGGGCGCAAACTGCTGAACTATATCGCATCAAACGGCGTGGAGCAAACGGGACTGATCATCACCGATCTGGAGATGCCCGAAGCCAGCGGCTTTACCGTGATAAAGGAGCTTAAAGGCAATCCGAAAACCGCCAAAGTGCCGATCGTGGTCAATACCTCGATGACCGCCGAGAGCAATATCGAGCTGGCGAAAAATCTAAACGCGCAAGGGTTTATAGGCAAAACCAACCCGCGCGAGATTTCGCGCTTTTTGCAGCTCTATCTTGGCGCCAAATAGCCGCCAGCCGCTTTGCGCGTTTATTTTGCTATGCGCTTGGCGAACCAAAACGCAACCGCTTTTTCTCGTTTCCGGCAAGCGATCGGGCGTCAAAGGACGGACTTTTATGCGCAGGCGGGTAAAATCCTAATCAATCAGCCAAAAGGAGCGACAGATGACTTTTATAGATAACATTCGCGCCGACGAGGTAATAGACTCGCGCGGCAATCCCACAGTTAGGGCAAGCGTAACGCTTAGCGACGGCTCCAAAGCCGCCGCGATCGTGCCAAGCGGCGCCAGCACGGGCAAACGCGAGGCGCTGGAACTGCGCGACGGCGACAAGAAACGATTTGGCGGCAAAGGCGTTTTGAAAGCCGCCGAGAATGTAAACGCGATAATCGCCGACGAGCTAGTGGGGCTTTCGCCGTTCGATCAGGCGGAGATTGACGCGCTGCTAAAAGATATAGACGGCACGGACAACTACTCCAAATTGGGCGCGAACGCCGTTTTGGGCGTTTCGATGGCGGTGGCGCGCGCGGCTGCGATCAGCCTGAAAATCCCGCTTTACCGCTACTTAGGCGGCGCGAACGCGAGCGTCCTGCCCGTACCGATGCTCAATGTGATCAACGGCGGCAGCCACGCGGACAACAACATCGACTTTCAGGAGTATATGATTATGCCCGTGGGCTTCGACGATTTCGCCGAAGCGCTCAGAGCCAGCGCGGAGACATTCCACGCGCTCAAAAAGATACTTCACGATCGCAAAGAGGTAACGGCGCTTGGCGACGAGGGCGGTTTCGCGCCAAATCTCAAAGACAACGAGGAGCCTATCGCGCTCCTGCTGGAAGCCATAGAGAAGGCGGGCTACAAAGCGGGCGAACAGATCGGCATAGCGATGGATGTCGCCTCCAGCGAGTTTTACGAAAAAGGCGGCTACAAGCTGGGCGCGGAGGGCGGCAAACTGCTGTCGTCCGAAGAGATGGTGAGCTATCTCGACAGGCTGGTTAGCAAATATCCCATCGTCAGCATCGAGGACGGGCTTGCCGAGGACGACTGGGCGGGCTGGAAAAAGCTCACCGATAAACTTGGCAAAAAGACGCAACTGGTGGGCGACGATCTGTTTGTAACCAACAAGCAAATCCTCGCCGAGGGGATCGAAAAGGGCGTTGCCAACTCGATTCTAATCAAGCTCAATCAGATCGGCACCGTCAGCGAGACGCTTCAGACGATCCGCTTAGCGCACAGAAGCAGTTATACTACCGTCGTCAGCCACAGAAGCGGCGAAAGCGAAGATAGTTTTATCGCCGATCTGGCGGTGGCGATCAACGCGGGGCAGATCAAAACGGGATCGATGAGCCGAAGCGAGCGGATCGCGAAGTACAACCGCATACTGGAGATCGGGCGTGAGATCGCCGGCGCGGAGTATCTGGGCAAAAAAGCCTTCGGGCGGTAAGCGCCCGTGGAGACGAGCGATATCCGCGACGAGCTGCTGGGCGATATCGGAGCGCGCCCCGTTTTAAGGGCGCGTCATCTGGTCTGGTTTGCGATCGCCGCGGCGTTCGCGCTGTATGCGTACTATCTGCTCTACGGAGCCAATTCGCTGTTGAGATTGCTGGAGTTGCGAGACGAGGACAGGGCTTTGGAACTGCGCGTCGAGGCGCTCAAAGAGGAGAACGCGAAACTCAGGCGCGAGCTGTACGAACTCGAGCTGATAAGCGGAGAGGGCGGGCAATGAAAAGAGCGTGTTTTGTAGGGCTGTTTTGCGTCGCGGCGTTTGCGCGGCTCAACCCTTTCGAGCCGATAGATCATTCGGGCGATCGCAACGATTCGGGCGCGTTTCCGCCCCGCCAGCTTGAGGAGATCTCCATCGATCTGCCGCCAAGCTCAAGAGCGTTAAGAGAGATCAAGATAACGCATCAGGAGAACGACGGGTCGATCTCCACGATCAACCGCAAAGTGGATAGATCGATCGACTGGCGCGCTCCGCTTAGACTCGATCAACCAAACGCCGAGAAGCTACCGCGCAAAACGGGATCGTTCGCGCCAATCGACGAGCTGGAGTCAATCGGGCGCGTTAAGTTTTTCGTCGCGGGCGACGCGATGAAGTTCCAGACGCAAGACCGCCTTATCCGCAGCTTTTTCCTGCCGCGCCCAAGCCGCATCGCGCTGGATTTCAACAGCTCCGTTCCGCTTGAACCGATCGCGGTCAAGCTGAAAGAGGGATATTTCACGCAAATCGAGATCAGCTTTCACGAAACCTTTTACCGCGTAACCGTTACGCTCGATAGCTACTACCCTTACGCGATCGAGAGCGTTTCGGAAGGCTATCTGCTGGGGCTGAATTGAACAATCTGGTATTGATAGGCTTTATGGGCAGCGGCAAAAGCTCCGTCGGGCGGGCGCTGGCGCAAAAGACGGCGCGGTTTTTTCTGGATACCGACGCGCTGATCGAGAGCGCGACGAACAGGCGGATTTCGGATATTTTCGCGCTGGAGGGCGAAACGGCGTTCCGCGAACGGGAGCGAGAGCTTGCCGCGTGGCTTGAAAGCTCGGTAAACAACGCCGTTATCTCCGCCGGCGGCGGTATGATCGTCTCCTGCGCCAATCTAAAGCGCGCGGGCGAGATCGTCTATCTGAAATGCGATT
>JAITEA010000239.1 GCA_031282285.1 Helicobacteraceae bacterium | reverse complement strand
AAACGATCGGGCTTAAGACCGCCGCAAAGCTTAGCGCCCG
The DNA here is from genome assembly GCA_031282285.1 of Helicobacteraceae bacterium. Taxonomy (GTDB): domain Bacteria; phylum Campylobacterota; class Campylobacteria; order Campylobacterales; family SZUA-545; genus JAIRNH01. The sequence goes on along the minus strand of JAITEA010000239.1, from coordinate 4,991 downwards.
CCGCCCATAAAGTACAGAAAATTAATATTGTCGCCCTCTTTCAGCGCGGTTGAGAGATACTCGTTTTGACGCAGAAACTCCTCGTTAAGCTGAACGGATACCATATCCGGCTGCGCGACATTCTCTATCTTAAGCAGTTGCGAAACATTCAGATCGTTTAAGGCAAACTCTTTTGTTTCGCCGTTAATGTTTAACTTCATCGTTTTCCTTTATTTGATATGCAGACCGCACTCTTTGTGCTCGGGATTTTCCCACCACCAGCGACCGGCGCGAATATCCTCGCCCTCTTGGACGGCGCGGGTACAGGGCGCGCAGCCTACGCTTCTGAAGCCGCGATTATACAAAGAATTGATTGGCAGATTGTTTCGCGCGATGTAATCAAATACCTCCCGCTCGCTCCACGAGGCGATCGGATTGATTTTGAAAAGAGCGTATTTCTCGTCGAACTCTACGATCTGGATCGCGCTTCGCGTCGCGCTCTGAGCGGCTCGCAAGCCCGTAATCCACGCCGCTTTGCCGCGCAGCGCTCTGCCTAGCGGTTCTACTTTGCGGATATGACAGCATTCGCGGCGGTTTTCCAAACTCTCGCGCATACCAAACTCGCCAAGTTTTTGCTCCAGACCATCAAGCGACGATCGGTTGGGTTTATACCTTTTGATCTTAACGCCGTAAAACGACTCGACAGCTTTGTGATACTCCAAACACTCCCTGAAATGTTTAAGCGTATCCAGCGCGAAAATCTCTATATCTTTCGCGCCCGCTTTGAGCGCCAGATCGAGCGCGACTATATCCTCTGTTTGGTAGCTGAACGACAGCGCGATCTTGCCGTTTATAAGCCTCAAAATCCTAGATAACATAGTCGTTCCATTCGTCGTTTTGCGAATAGGTTTTCGCCTCGTTGAAAGTGATAAAAACCGTGTAGGGATTGGCGCTTTTTATGCGGTTCCAGCGCGTTTTGTCTATATCGGCTTCGATAGGTTTCGCGCCCTCGAGCGTAACCAGCTCCACGCGCACTCTGCCGCCCAAAAATCTATGCGCGACGATTCTAGATTCGATCGCTTTTTGGCTCTCTTTGGTTAGCGAAATATCGATATTGTGCGGGCGGATAAAAAAGTTCAGATCGCTCTCCCCCTCCCCGCCGTCGAGCCTCAGCCTGCCGTGCTCCACGCGGGCGCGAAAAAGATTGACATTACCCAAAAAGCTATAGACGAACGGCGTTTTCGGATTGTCGTAAACATCTTCTGGCGCGCCGATCTGCTCCACTCTGCCCTTATTAAAGATCACGATATTGTCGCTTACCTCCAGCGCCTCCTCTTGATCGTGCGTAACAAATACGCTGGTAACATGAATCTCGTCGTGCAGAAACCTAAGCCAGCGCCTCAGCTCCTGCCGCACCTTCGCGTCCAGCGCGCCAAACGGCTCGTCCAGCAGTAGGAGTTTCGGCTCGACGGCAAGCGCGCGGGCGAGCGCCACGCGCTGTTTTTGCCCGCCGCTAAGTTCGCTTGGCAGGCGGTTTGCCATCGACTCGAGCTGAACCATTTTCAGCAGCTTGAAAACGCGATCCTTGATCTCGTTCTTGTTCGGGCGCGTCGAGCTGGGGCGCGCTTTCAGCCCGAAGGCGACATTTTCAAACACGCTCATATGCTTAAACAGCGCGTAATGCTGAAAGACGAAGCCCACGCTGCGATCTTTTATGCTCTTATGCCCCGCCTCCTCGCCAAAAAACCTTATATTGCCGCTATCGGCGCTCTCCAGTCCGGCGATAATGCGAAGCAGCGTCGTCTTGCCCGATCCGCTGGGACCCAAAAGCCCCGTCAGCTCGCCCTCTTTGATCGTAACGCTCACATCTTCCAGCGCGGTAAAGGCGCCAAAGCGTTTGGTAAGACCGTTTATCTCTATGCTCACTTTAGGTTTCCTTAAACGCGATCTCTCTGCGCTGAAGCGCGATAAACCGCTCGATTATACTCTTGATCGCAAGCGTCAGCAGCGCCAAAAAGGTCAGGATCGACGCGACGGCAAACGCGGCGGTCAGGTGATACTCGTTGTATAAAATCTCAATCTGAAGCGGCATCGTTATCGTAACGCCGCGCTGCAAGCCCGAAACCACCGCCACCGCGCCAAACTCGCCCATAGCGCGGGCGTTGGTCAAAATCACGCCGTACAGCAGCCCCCACTTGATATTGGGCAGCGTAACGCGCCAGAAGGTATATAAGCCGCCCGCGCCCAGCGTCAGCGACGCCTCCTCGTCGTCCTTGCCAAGCTCCTGCATCAGCGGGATTAATTCGCGCGCCACAAACGGAAAGGTAACAAACGCCGTCGCCAACACTATGCCGGGCAACGCGAAAACAATCTGTATTTCGCGCTCCGATAGCCACTCGCCGAACCAGCCGTGAGCGCCAAAAAGCAGCACATAGATAAGTCCCGCGATAATGGGCGAGACGGAGAACGGCAGCTCGATCAATGTGATCAGCACATTTTTGCCAAAGAACTCAAACTTGGCGATCGCCCACGCCGCCATCACGCCGAAAAAGGCGTTCATCGGAACGACGATCGCGGCGATCAGCACGCTTAGCTTGATCGCGTCGAAGGTTTCGGTATCTAAGATCGAATCCTTATAGACCTCCCACCCTCTCGAAAACGCCTGCTGAAAGATCGTAAAGAGCGGCAACGCGATAAAGATCGCCAGAAACAGCAACGAAACGCCAATCAGCGCGTATTTCAACCAGCGCGGCTCTTTACGCATTGGCTTTTACCTTTCCGCGCCGCCTTGCGAAGGTCTGCAAAAAATTGATTAGGAGCAGCAAAATAAAGGTGCAAATCAGCATCAAAACGCCGATCGCGGCGGCTTCCTGATAGTCGTACTCCATCAACTGCATAAAGACCAGCAACGGCACGATTTCGGTTTCGTAGGGCTTGTTGCTGGAGATAAAGATCACCGATCCGTACTCGCCAAGCCCCCTTGCGAAGGCAAGCGCGAAGCCCGTCAGCAGCGCGGGGTAGATCGAAGGAAAGATCACCCGCCTAAATACCGTCCAGTAATTGGCGCCAAGCGTGATCGCCGCCTCTTCGGACTCTTTGTCCAGCTCCTCGATCACGGGCTGAACCGTCCGAACGATAAACGGCAACCCTATAAAGGTAAGCGCGATCGTAATGCCGATCGCCGAATAAGAGATGCTGATCCCGTCGCTCGGGATAAGATGATTAAGCAGATGCTCTTTGATCCACAAAACCATAGTCGGGTCTTTGGCGCTAACCGGCGCGAAAAACTGCCCCAAAATCCCGTTTTTGGCAAAGATCGCCGTCAGCGATATGCCCGCCACCGCCGTCGGAATAGCGAAAGGCAGATCGATAACGGAGTCTATAAACTTTCTCCCCCAAAACTTATAACGCGCCAGAACCCACGCCAAGATCAGCCCGAAAACGGCGTTGATACTCGCCGCGATAAAAGAAGCTCCGAAAGAGATTTTGAACGCGGCGAGCGTTCTTGGATCCAGCGCGATCTCGATAAACCGCTCCAAAGAGACTTTTGTCGAATAGAGCAAAAGCCCCCCAAGCGGTATCAGCACGAGCAAGGACATATAGGTCATCGATAGCCCAAGCGTCAGACCAAATCCGGGGAGCGCCGTCTTGCGCTTGAAAGCTATCGACGACATTGCCGTCCTTACTTTTTGGCGTAGATTTTGTCGAATTCGCCGCCGTCGTTAAAGTGCAGTTTCTGCGCCTTGTCCCAGCCGCCGAAGTCGTCGATCTTGACGAGCTTAAGCGTAGGAAACGCGTTGGCAAACTCTTTTTGCACCTCTTTGTCGGTCGGGCGGTAGTAGTTTTTCGCCGCTATGCGCTGACCCTCTTTGGAGTAGAGGAAGTTCAGGTATTCGGTAGCCGCTTTTACGGTCGCTTCGCCCTTTTTCTTTACATTGCCGTCCACGACGGTTACGGAAGGTTCGGCAAGTATGCTTAGCGAAGGGATAACGATCTCGAAGCGATCCTTGCCGTCTTCAAACTCCTCGAAAATCAAGAACGCCTCGTTTTCCCACGCAAGCAACACGTCGCCCTGATCGCGTTGCGCGAAGGTGATCGTGGAGCCGCGCGCGCCGCTGTCAAGAATGGGCACATTGGCGAAAAGTTTCTTTACAAACTCGCGGGCTTGATCGTCGCCCCCGTATTTTTGCTTGGCAAACGCCCACGCCGCCAGATAGTTCCATCTCGCGCCGCCGCTGGTTTTCGGATTTGGCGTAATGATCGACACGCCGGACTTCACCAGATCGTCCCAATCTTTGATCCCCTTAGGGTTGCCCTTGCGCACCAAAAAGACAATCGTCGAGGTGTACGGCGAGCTGTTAAGCGGGAACTTTTTGACCCAATCTTTGCCGATCAGATCGGGGCGCTTTGCTACGATCGCGTCAATATCGCCGCCCAAAGCCAGCGTAACCACATCGGCGGGGTTGCCGTCGATCACCGCGTTGGCTTGCTTGGAGCTGCCGGCGTGAGACTGCGTAATCACTACATCGTCGCCCGTTTTCGCCTTGTAGTACTTGGCGAAAGCGGGGTTGTATGCCTTGTAAAGCTCTCTGGTCGGGTCGTACGACACATTCAGGAGCTTGATTTGCGCCGCGCCGAGCGCGGAGACGGTCGCAAAAGCCGCTAATAAGCCGATCACAGGTTTGTTTAAACCCATTTTCTCTCCTTGTTTTGAAAATCGGGCGGCATAGTAGCGTTTTGAAACTTAAAAGTCAAGTATCTCGCTTTACAAACCAACTTCCATTTATCCGCTTCCTTCCCGCGCCTCTCTCGCCGCGACAATTCCCTGTTGTGCGAGCGTCGCTACGCGCCGCTCGCGTAGAGGAAACGGCGGGGCGCGGGCTTTGGGGCGGGTTGGGTCTTTGATCGAGACGGAAAATTAAGTTTAGCGCGCTAACATTAGCCGTTTAGTTTGGCTCCAGTTTGGAGCGCACGCCAAAAACGGACAAACCTTTGCAAACCTTAACCGCGCC
>JAITEA010000193.1 GCA_031282285.1 Helicobacteraceae bacterium | reverse complement strand
AATCCGCAAACCTCGTGCCCAAGCTCGCGCAAAAACAGCGCCGTCCAAGCGCCGACAAAACCGGTATGCCCCGTAATCAAAAAACGCATTTGATATTGTATTAAGATAGCGCTTGCGTTTGTTGCATTTTGGTTTTTATCGAAAGGATAACGCCCGTTAGGTTCGCTTCGCCGTCAGCTAGACAAGAAATATTGTTATCGATACAATACGCGCTATTTACGGATAGCGATATTAACAATAACGCGCAAGACGCTTTATAGTCAAACCTATTATTTAAGCTCATTTGCGTTCAAACCAGCCTTGGATCAGTCCATACCAATGATGAAACTGCATTTCTATACTACCTTTTTCTCTTATTTGAAGATTTGCAAGATAATCCGAAAACCCATAACAGAGATTATCGCCGATAATATCGGCGCCGCCGTTTTCAGTTATTATATATTCGTCTATGCATGGTTTGGTGGGGTATTTTTTAACTTTTCTATTTAGGTTTTCTATCAGATATCCGCATTCTTCTTTAATTTCCTCTTTGGTAAGCTCCTCTTGATTGACCGAAACCGTTTCGCAGTTAAAAGGAGGATACTCAATCGTTAATCGATCGCCTTTGATTGTAGCTTTAGCGTCCGTGATCGCGGCTACATCAAATTCGCCGTATATGGTTCCAAACCATTCGCCCTGCATCGCTTCTATATTAGACGAATCGGCAAACATAGGCAAAAAGCCAAGCGCTAACAGGAAAAACTTAATAACTATATTTTTCATTGATAAACTCATTATTTAGGTTTATTTGTGCTCCAAATAACCCTGAATAAAGCCATATTCATGATAAAACTTTAATTCCAAGATTAAGACGCCTTTCCTTGAAGTAGATTCTTCCACCAACATTGTTGCAAGATGATCGGAAAAGCCATAGCAGAGTTTATCTCCTATAATTCTAAGATTAGTATAGTTAATTATTATATATTCGTCTATGCATGGTTTAGTGGGATATTTTTTATCTTTTCTATTTTGGTTTTCTATCAGATATCTGCATTCTTCTTTAATTTCTTCTTTGGTAAGCTCCTCTTGATTGACCGAAACCGTTTCGCAGTTAAAAGGGGGATATTCGATCGTGAATCTATCGGCTTTGATTGTAGCTTTAGCGTCCGTAATAGCCGCTGCGTCGAATTCGCCGTATATGGTTCCAAACCATTCGCCCTGCATCGCTTCTATATCCGACGGATCGGCAAACATAGGCAAAAAGCCAACCGCTAGCGACAAGAACCCAACGGCAATATTTTTCATCGGTACGCTCCAATGCCCCGCTTTATTTGATTGCGGGCATTATAGCGTATAAAGAGCGCTTTAGCGGTTGATGGGATCGTCGGGGGCGACTCCGGGGAAGCGATCGAGCGGGATAACCTTGATGGCTTCGCCCGCTTTGACCTCGCGGACGCTTTTGGAAAAGATAGCGAAGCTGTCGCTTTTGGCAAGCGGCAGGAGCATTCCAGAACCGTATTTGCCGCCGCGCGTTATCCTCCAGCGCCCGCTTTTGAGAACGCCAAGAAACGCCGTGTCGCGATCGCCTTTGATCTCGAAAGGCTCCGCGTTTTCGGCGACGCAGAAATCGCTATAAACCGCCAGATCGCCCTGAAGTTTGCGAAAGGCGGGCAGCGCGAGCATATAGAGATTGGCAAGCGCGCTCATAGGATTGCCGGGCAGCGCGAAAAACGGCTTGCCAAAAACCCTGCCCGCCATCGTCGGTTTGCCCGGTTTGAAGTTCAGCCCGTGAAAGAAAATCTCCGCGTTCAGACTCTCAAAAACCCTTCTGGAGTAGTCCGCGTCGCCCGCGCTGACGCCGCCCGTAACGACAAGCGCGTCGTTTGCCGCGAGCGCCTTTTGTATCATTTGCGCCAGCAGCGCGGGATCGTCGCCGCCAAGCCCTTCGTAACTCGTCTCGAATCCCGCCTCTTCCAAGCTGAGCGCGATAGCCGCGGCGTTGGAGTTGAATATCTGAAACGGCGCGGGCGTTTGCCACGGCTCTACCAATTCGTCGCCGCTTGAGATTACGGCGATCTTGAGGCGTTTATAGACGCTCGCGCTCATAATGCCCTGCGAGGCGAGCAGCGCGGTTTTGACGGCGTTTAACCGCTCGCCGGCGCGCAATAGTTTAACGCCCGCCCCAAACTCCTCGCCCGCCAGACGGATATGCTGATTTGGCGCGATCGCGGAAGGCAGTTTGATTAGGTTTTCGCCGACGATCTCTATATGCTCGATCATCACGATCGCCTCCGCGCCTTCTGGGACGCCCGCGCCGGTCATAATCTTGATCGCCTCGCCCTTGCCAACCGCTTTTGCCGGCGCCGATCCGGCGAAAACGGTATCGGTTACCCGCGCGATCGCGCCCGCGTCGGCGAGCTTGATTGCGTAGCCGTCCATAGCCGAGTTGTCAAACGGCGGCAGCGCGCGCCTAGCCGTAATATCCTCGGCTAGCGCCCTGCCGGCGCAACTAAAGAGCGCGACGCTTTCGCTCTGCGCGTTTGGCTCTATCTTGCTCAAGAGCAAAGCAAGCGCCTCTGAAATACTGAAAGAGGTTTTAGTCATTATGGGAATAACCGCCTAATCTGTCTATATCTAAAGATCAATTTGTCAAACGTGCCAAACAGCGTCTTCTCGTCGATATCCGCCGCCCACGAGAGGCTGATCGCCTCGCGCGCCATATCCTCGCTATAGCCGTAGCTTTGCACGACGAACGAGGGCGTGAATAGATCGAGCGAGCAGCCCTCTCCGTTGGTGATCGCGATCTCGTCGAGTTTGAGCGCCTGAACGAGCGAGCGCGCCTTGATACCTTTTAGGCGAATCAGCAGCGTGTTGGGCGCGGTATTTTGCGCGCTTATATAGGGCGCGATCAAGCGCTTGGCGAAAAAATCGATCGCCGCTTGTTGCAGATTGCGTTCGGTTGGCGCGATGGAATCCGAATGCGCGACAAAGACGCGATCGCTTGGTAAAGCCGATAGATCGTTGATAAAAAAGGTATCGATCTCCAACGCTTCGGCGACAATCGTCCGCCCCTCGCTTAGCGCCTTTTGGGCGTTTTGCGTTATAAGCGCGCCGCGATCAAACAGCGGCTTGAAAACCGTGTCTGCCGTCGCCAGCAACTCGGCTTTAAGATCGGAGCTTACGCGAACGCAGGCGGCGAACGGACCTCTGAGGTCGTCGATCTTGCGGCGATCGTCGTCGCTCAATCTAAGCAGTTTCGTATGCAGATAATCCAAACGCGTCAAGAGACAATCCTTCCCGAATGCGTATAAACGCCAATCCTGCCGTTTCTGGCAAAGCCCGCCATCGTAACGCCGTACTCCTGCGCGGCTTTGATCCCCTGAAAGGTTACGGCGGCTTTGCTGACTACGATCGGAACGCGGTGCATAACGCACTTCATCGCCATCTCCATAGAGAGCCTCCCCGTAGTCAGCAGCGCCGATCGCGAGGGGTCGAAGCCCTTTAGCCTCGCACGCCCGATAGCCTTGTCGATCGCGTTGTGCCGCCCTATATCCTCCGCGTCGAAGATTTCGCCGCTTTCTAGGATAAGCGCGGCGCGATGGACGCAACCCGTTTTGTCAAACAGCGCGGTTTTACGCGCGAAGGCTTCCACGCAATCAAGCAAAACGCCGATCGCGATCTTGTAATCGGAGGTCAAAAACTCGCGCGCGATCTTGTCCTCCACATTGCCCGTTACGCCCACGCAGCAGCCGCTGGTGAGCGTCTTTTCGCGAAAGAGGTTTTGTCGGGCGCTCTCGTCGATATTCGCCTCCAGATAGACCGCCAAACCGTCTTCGGCGATCGCGATGGATTTGATCTCGCTTATGTCTTTGATTACCCCTTCGGAGAGCAGGAAACCGACTATGTGCGCGTCCTGATCTTGCGGCACGCTCATAACCGAGAGCAGTTTCTCGCCGTTGAGGTAGAAGCCGATCCGCTCCTCGCCGATTACATAGTCGATCGTTTCGCGCGCGCCGAAGCGATCGCGCGATTCGATCAAAACCTCCTTCACAAGCGACAAATCCGCTCCCTACGCCCGCCCGACGCGCCGCAGGTCTATCAACACTTCGGGATCGAGCTGTTCTAAATGCTCGCGCGGAAACTTGCCCGTCCATAGATATTTGATATTGCCGCGTATCGCCGTCGTTACCGAGTGCGCGAAGTCGAGCAAAAAGAACATCATCGGCAGGCTTGTGCCGAAGTGGAAATAGATCAGCGTGCGCTTAAGCTGTATCACCTCGGCGTTGACAACCTCGCTTGGATGCAGATACCAGAGCAGATAACCGCTCAATAATAGCCCGCCGCCCATCATCGCGTAGAAAAACCAGATGATCCGCTTAAAGGGCTTGTAACGCCCCGCCATAAAGAATCTGAAGGCGGTGTGTTTGCGCAGTATCGGGCAGTCCTTGAAGGTCATAATCGTGGTGATCAGCCACAACGGAAGCCAAGCCAGCCCCACGATCTCGTGCGAGACGCGCAGATAGTAGGGGATCGCGCCGCCCTCGCTCCTAAGCGACCAAGTGATGTTGAAGCCGCTTATGATCAAATAGACGATCACGGCAACGTTGCTCCAGATGATCAACCGCTGAAAGGGGGTGAAAACCTGAACCAGATCGTCTGGTCGCGTGATTTTCGCCGCTTTGCGCCCCGTGAAAACATACATCAGCGCAAAGAGCGAAACCTCGAACAAGAACAGATACCAGATCAAGAGCTGCCGCTCGTTGCTGCCGCGAATCACCTCCGGCGCGATCGCGTTGTAAGCGGGACCAAACGCCGCGTTTTTCATCGCCTCGTAGTTGGTGGCGGGGGGATCGACGATCCCCTGATAGTTGCCGTCCGTCAGCAGCGCGATCGTGTAGCGCCCCAGATAGTTCCAATCCACCACGAGCAGTACGGCAATAAAAAACCCGCCGCCGACTCCCAGCCCAAGCGCCGTCCAGAAGTAGGCTTGGTTGCGTTTGAAAAAGCTCTCGTTACTTGTCGCCATAGACCTGTTCCCATAACGGCGGTTTGGCGCGCGTTCCGCCGCCTTTGGCGACGACGCGGGTTAAGAATATGCGGCTAATCTCGTCGCTATCGCCAGCGAGCAGCGCTTTGGTAGAGCACATCGAGGCGCACATCGGCGGCTTGCCTTCCGCCATACGGTTCTGCCCGTAGCGCTCCATCTCCTCGTGGGAGTGCGTTTCGTCCGGTCCGCCGGCGCAGAAGGTGCATTTGTCCATCTTGCCTTTCGTGCCGAACGCGCCGTGCTTTGGAAACTGCGGCGCGCCGAACGGGCAGGCAAACAGGCAGTAGCTGCATCCGATACACTTGTTCTTGTCGTGAAGCACCACGCCGTCGGTGCGGATATAAAAACAATCGGTCGGGCATATCTGCTGGCAGGGCGCGTCCGAGCAGTGCATACACGCCACGCTCAAACTCGTCTCCTCTCCCACGATCCCCTCGTTGATCGTTACGACCCGCCGGCGATTAACGCCGACGGGAATCTCGTGAGCCTCTTTGCACGCGACGACGCAGCCGTTGCAGTCGATGCAGCGCCCCTCGTCGCAGTAAAACTTCATTCGTCCCATAATATTAAACCTCCTTACGCTTTTTCAATTCTAACCAGCGATATTTTACTTTCGGGGCAGGCGGTTTGCTGATCGTAGCCGTAATTTGCGACCTGATTGGAGTTTTCTCCAAGCGCGAACGGCTGCGTCCCTTCGGGGAAGCGATCGGCAAGGCTTACGCCCGACCACCAGCCGGAAAATACCTGCGGCATAAATAGCTGGTTTGGCAGTATCGTATAGCTGTAAAACGCCCTTACCTTGATCTTGCCGCCGTTAGCGCCGTAAATCCATACAAAGCCCCGATCGCTAATATCGTACTCCGCCGCCGTATGCGGGTGTATCTCCACATACATCTCGGGGGCAAGCTCCGCTAGATATTTGCTCGCCCTCGTCTCCGTCCCCGTGCCCATATGTTCGACGATCCGTCCCGATACGACGGAAATAGGAAACTCCTTCGTCCAATCTCGCGCCTTCTGCTCCGATCGGTAGCGCGTATCGACGCGGAAATGCCCCGCCTTGTCGTCGATCGCGGGGTATTTGTCGATAAGATCGACGCGCGGCGAATGCAAACCCTCGCGGTGTTTTGGGATTGGATCGATAAACTCCCAGACAATGCACCGCGCCCTCGCGTTGCCATACGGCGCCAGCCCAGCCTCAAGCGCCTTGCGGTTGAGAACGCCGCTGTCGTCGGTAGTCCAAGTTTTGCCTTTGACCTTCTCGCGCTCCTCGTCCGTGAGCTTGATGCCAAGCGATTCGATATTCTCCGCCGTAATCTGCGGATAGCCGCCGTCGATGCTGGAGCCGACCGGCGCGCTGCCTTTCGCCGCAAGCTGGCTGACGCCGTTATGCTCCAAGCCAAAGCGGTTGCGAAATCCCATACCGCCTTTGCTTACGGGCTTTGAGAGATCGTACAAAATAGGCGATCCGCAATGCGTATCCGTCCAGCAAGGCCACGGCAGCCCGTAGTATTCGCCGTTGTGTTTGCCGCCGCCCTCCGTCGTTTTGGAATCGAACAGATGCCAGTTGAGCGTATGAGACTGAATCCTCTCGGGCTGCCACCCTTGCAGTCCGATCGGCTTGCACGCTTTGGAAAACTCGCGGGTGGCGCACTCCGGCCACGCCTCTACGCCGCCGAACTTTTTGAGGGCGCGGGTATATTCCTCGTAAAAGCCGAGCCGTTTGGCAAGCTCGAAGAGGATTTTTTGATCCTGCCACGACTCGTACAGCGGCTCGACCACCTGAAAGCGCCACTGCGCCACGCGGCTGGTATTGACCGTAACGCCGCTGTTTTCGATCTGCGTCGCCGCGGGCAGTACGAACAGGTTATCGTTTTTGTCGGGAATCACCGCCGCGTCCGCCACAAACGGATCGACAAAGACGACCAGCTCCGCCTTCTCCAGCGCCTCTTTGACCTTGTGCGTTAGCGCCACCGTGCTGATCCCGTTGCCGATCACGACGACGGCTTTTATCGTCGTACCGCCGTTATGCTTGGCGTTGGCTTCGTCCAGTACGCCGAAGGGAAAGAGCGATAGGCTTGTTCCGACTTTGGTCATCATCTCCGGCGATTTGAAGCGATTTTTGAGCCACTCGTAATCGACCTCCCACTGATCGGCGTAGTACTTCCACGCGCTCTCGCCCACGCCGTAATACCCGGGCAGTTCGTTGGCGAGGCAGCCCATATCGGAGGCGCCCTGAACATTGTCGTGCCCGCGCAGGATATTGGTCCCGCCGCCGGCTCTGCCCATATTGCCCAGCAGCAACTGCAAGATAGGACCGATGCGCGTGTTGGACGAGCCGATCGTGTGCTGCGTCAGCCCCATAGCCCAGATCAGCGTCCCGGGCTTGGTTTTTGCCAGCAGATGAGCGACCTTGATCAGCTCCTCCGGTTTGCAATGGCAAATATCCGCTACGACCTGCGGGGTATATTGTTCGCACTCTTTGAATATCTCGTCCATACCATAGACGCGATCGTCGACAAAGCGCTTATCGTAGAGCTTCTCGTCGCGCAGAATACGGATCAGCCCGTAAACGAAGGGAATATCCGTCCCGGGGCGAATCCGCACGAAAACATCGGCTTTGGCGGAGGTTTTCGTGAAGCGCGGATCGATGGAGATAATTTTCGCGCCGTTGTCGTTTTTGGCTTTGAGTATATGCTGCATCGCGATCGGGTGATTTACCGCCGGATTCGCGCCCAAGACCAAGATCAGCTTGCTGTTTTGCATATCCGCCACCGGATTGGTCATAGCGCCGTAACCCCAAGTATTCGCCACGCCGGCGACCGTCGGGCTGTGGCAGATGCGCGCCTGATTGTCTATGTTGTTCGTGCCGAAAAAGGCGGTGAACTTGCGAATGTAGTATTCGACCTCGTTGCTCACCTTCGACGATCCGATAAACATCACGCTGTCGGGTCCGTGATCGTTTCTAAGCTGGGTTAGCTTGGCGGCGATCTTATCCAGCGCGCTATCCCAATCGGTAGCTTTCCACTTGCCGCCGACCTTTTCGATCGGGCGGCGCAGGCGGTTTTGGGCGCGGTACCTGTCGATCATATCCGCGCCTTTGCAGCAATGCCCGCCGCGGCTGATTGGATGATCCTGCGCCACCTCTTGACGAATCCACACGCCGTCTTTGACCTCCGCTACCACGCCGCACCCCACCGAGCAGTAACAGCAGATAGTTTTAACCCGCTTGCTACCGGCGCGCGCCTCTTTGAGCTCCGCTTCGCTTGCCGTTCTGATCGTTTCGTCCGAAGCGAGCGAGCCCGCGGCGCCAAAAACGCCCGCGAGCGCGCCGATCTTAAGAAACGATCGCCGTTTCATACTATTTATCGATGACATTTGGTTTCCCTTTGTTTTTATGTGTCGCGCGCACGGCGCGTTAAAACCCAAAGCGTTGTTGAACGCTAAACGGCTGCCCGATCGAAGGTCGGCGCCGAAGGCGTTACCGCAAAAACAAGATCGCGCGGGTTCAAGCCCGATCAAAGATAGCCTCTCCCGCGCGATTGTCGTCATATCCGCTCCTTACGCCTTTTCGATTCTTACAAGCGTGCATTTGGTTTCGGGGCAGCTTGTAACAATGTCGTAGCCGTAGCTCGTAACCTGATTGGAGTTTTCCCCAAGCGCGAACGGCGCGGTATTTTCGGGGTAGCGGCTTGCTAGGCTCTCGCCGCGCCACACGCCCGAAAAGTTCTGCGGCAGGAAGATCGAGTTTTCGTCGATCGTCCAGCTATAGACCGCTTTGACCTTGATCTTGCCCTCGCTCGTGCCATAGACCCAGACCATATCGCCGTCTTTCACGCCAAGTTTGCCCGCGAGATTTGGATTTATCTCGATAAACATCTCTGGCGCAAGCTCCGCAAGATACTTGCTCGCTCTCGTCTCCGTCCCCGTGCCCATATGTTCGACGATCCGTCCCGTAACCACATTGACGGGGTAGTTTTTGACCCACTCCTCTTTGTCCTGCTCGCTCTTGTAGCGGATATTGGCGCGCCAGTGGTTGGGCTTGTCGGGGAATGTCGGATATTTGGCGACAAGGTCCTGCCGGAAGCTGTGCAAAGGCTCTCTGTGCATAGGAATGCGATCGGGGAAGTTCCACGAGATCGCGCGCGCGCGCCCGTTGCCGTACGGGCACAGTCCCGCCGAGAGCGCTTTATCTACGAGTATGCCGCTGCGATCGGTGGCGAAGTTTTTGCCTTTGACCTTCTCGCGCTCCTCTTCGGTGAGCTTGATACCAAGCGATTCGATATTGTCGCCGGTAACGCGCGGATAACCGCCTTTGACCGACGATCCCGCCGGCGTATTGCCAGCCAGCAGGCTGACCTTGCGACCGTCCGCTTCCTCGCGCTCGACGCCCCAGTTTTCTCTAAAGCCCATACCGCCGCCAAGCATAACCGGTTTGCTTACATCGTACATTACGGGCGTTCCCGGGTGCTTTTCGTTCCAGCAGGGCCACGGCAATCCGTAGTAGCTGCCCGCCATTTTGCCGTAACCGGCAAGCGTAACGGGATCGAACATATGCCAGTTCTCCTGATGCGCCTTCAGCCTTTCGGGGGTAACGCCGCCAAGACCGATCGAGAGGATCGATCCGGCGATCTCTTTTGTGGCGTCTTCAGGCCATACATAGTCGCCGCCGCCCTTGCCCAGCGATCTGACAAACTCGTCGTAGAAGCCAAGCCGTTTTGCCAGATCGAACAAAATCTCGTGATCGGGGCGGCTTTCGTACAGCGGCTCGACGACCTGCGATCGCCATTGGTAGCTGCGGTTTGTCGCCGCCACGCTGCCGCTTGTCTCCACCTGACTTGCCGCGGGAAGCAAAAAGAGGTTGTCGCCTCTTGTGGTGATCACCGCCGCGTCGTTGACGTAAGGGTCGATAAACACCACCAGCTCCAGCTTGTCTAAAGCCTCTTTGATCTTGTGCGTCTGCGTAACGGTGGTAATGCCGTTGCCCATCACGATCAGCGCTCTAAGCGGCGTTCCCTCGTTGTGAACGGCGTTTTCCTCGTTCAACACGCCCATCCAGAAGTTTGCGAGGCTGAAGCCGTTTTTCTCCATCGCCGCTTTGGATTTGAAGCGCGAGAGCATCCACTCGTAATCGACCTTCCACGCGCCGCAGAAGTATTTCCAGATGCCTTCGGCAAGCCCGTAATACCCGGGCAGGCTGTCGGCGAGATTGCACATATCGCTCGCGCCCTGTACATTGTCGTGTCCGCGCAAGATGTTGCAGCCGCCGCCGGCTTTACCCATATTGCCGTATATCATCTGCATAATCGGTCCAAGCCGCGTGTTGCTCGTGCCTATCGTGTGCTGCGTCCAGCCCTGATTCCAGATAAGGCAGGCGGGTTTTGCCGCCGCGAACGCCGTAGCCGCTTTGATCAGCTCTTCGGCTTTGCAGCCGCACACTTGGGCGACCTGTTCGGGCGTCCATTTTTCCGCTTCGGCGGCGATCTCCTCGTAGCCGTAGATGCGATCGCGGATAAAATCCTTATCCGTCCAGCCGTTTTTGATCGCAAGGCGGATCAAGCCGTACAAAAACGGCACGTCGGTTCCCGTGCGGATACGGACGAAAATATCGCTCTTTGCCGCCGTTTTCGTATAGCGCGGATCGATCACGATGATCTTGGCGCGGTTTTTCTCTTTGGCTTTTAATATGTGCTGCATAGCCACGGGGTGATTTACCGCGGGGTTCGCGCCCATAATTAAAATCGCTTTGGACAACTGCATATCTCCCAGATGGTTGGTCATACCGCCATACCCTAATGTGTTCGCCACACCGGCGACTGTCGGGCTGTGTCAGATACGAGCTTGGTGATCTATATTGTTCGTGCCGAAAAACGCCGCGAACTTGCGAATATAGTACGACTGCTCGTTTGAGACCTTCGCCGACCCCAGCAGCATCACGCTGTCTGGTCCGTGATCGTTTCTAAGCTGCGTCAGCTTAGCGGCGATCTTGGTCATCGCGTTGTCCCAATCGGTAACCTGCCACTTGCCGCCGACCTTTTCGATCGGTTTGCGCAGGCGGTTTGTGGCGCGGTATTTGTCGATCATATCCGCGCCCTTACAGCAGTGCCCGCCCTTGCTTATCGGGTGATCGTGCGCCGCCTCTTGGCGAATCCACACGCCGTCTTTGACCTCGGCGATCACGCCGCAACCAACCGAACAATGGGTGCATATAGTTTTCACCTTTTTGCTGCCCGCGTGCGCCTCTTTGAGTTCCGCTTCGCTTGCCTGTCTAATCGTCTCGTCCGAAGCGAGCGAGCCCGTGGCGCCAAAAACGCCGGCGAGCGCGCCGATCTTAAGAAACGATCGCCTGCCTACGCGACTATTTAACTCTGTCATCAATACTCCTTTCGTAAGTTTGAGCGCCTACAGCGCCGATTTGTAAAACGCTTCCCACTGCGGGGTTTTGCGATAGACGATCTCGTCTTTGCGCGATCGCCCCACCGCCACGCCGCCGTGTCCGTCCGTCTGCCCGCGCGCGTAAGTCTGCGTCGTGCCGACGACCACCGCCGCTCCCGCGCCGATTGCCAGCGCGGCGTTTTTGGCGCGTTTAAGGAACTCGCGCCTGTCGTTGTTTGGATTGCTCATTTTGACTCCTCTCTATCGATATGCGTCCCGCTTTGCCGCAGCGAGGCGTGGAACTCCTCTTCAAACGCCAAGAACCTTTCCGTAAGGTTGACGGATAGATTATACAAACTTATGTTTTTATTTTTCTTTAATCGCTTAAGAAATTGGGGGGCAAACGGGCGGATAATTTCAAAATAGAGCCTTTTGGCGCCCTCCAAAGCCTCGCCCCCAGCGCGGCACAACCGCGACATAAGCGTAAAGACAAAGCCGAAATTATCCTCGTTGTCGCCAAACCGCCCCGACTCTTTACGCAAGCCCGAAGCCGCCAAGACCTCTTTGACGATCAGCAGCGGCTTGCTCGCCTCCGTATCGTCGTAATAGACCGAGGCGTTCATCGGCGTGGTTTCGCCAAAGGGGATCAAAAACAGCGTCGAAAACTCCTCGTCTAGCGCCTCGAAGCCGCCGCCCGCTTCCAGCCGCGCCGCCAGAGCTTGCGCGCTTTTACGCGCCTCGTCGTCAAAATCGCTCGATTCGATCGCCTTCAGTAGCGCGATCGTATCTTGCGGCTTGCGGCTTGCGGCGCGGTAGATAAACAGCAGGCTTAAAACGCCGTAGCATACCGATCGCGCCTCGTTTAACTTATCCGTCATATCGATCCTTTCTCTTTGCGCGCTAATTTGTTTGCGAGCATAGCTTTCAGCATCACCTTGGGCTTGCAGTCGGCGCAGCAGCTTAGGGATCGCAGTTTCGCGGGGTCCGAGCCAAACAGCGGCGACATAAACGAGATCACTTTGGCGATCGATCGGCTCGAGGCAAAGGGCTTGCCGCACTCGACGCAGCGGAAAACCTCGTCTTTGGCGGCGATGCGCGGGCTGAACCAGCTTGGGTTCAAAACTACGCCGCCGCTTGAAAGGGCGATCGCCTTTTCGGGGCAGATCGCCTCGCACTCGCCGCAGCGCGTACAGAGCGAATCGTTGGCGCGCAGGAGACACTCGGTTTCGTCGGCGCTGAGCGCGTTTGTTACGCAGTTTTGGGCGCAGGCGGCGCAGAGCGAACAGCGATCGCCATCTATTGCTATCTTGCCGAAGCGATCGCTCGCCACTGCGCCAAAATCGCTATCGCCTACGGCGGCGCGGAGCGCGGCGGCAAACCGCGCTCTGGCGTTAGCGGCGCTATGCGAGAAGCCGCGGCGGCTATGGGCGATCGGTTGCGCCTCGCCGATTTCGTCTATCGTTAAGATCGCCTTTTTGCCGTAGATAGCCAGCCATATAGTATCGAGTAGCGCCGCCGCCTCGCCGTTTATCTCGCTCGCGGCGACTATCTGCGATCCGCTTGATTGCAGCAGCGTCAAAAGCGCGTTCTCCCCCAGAAAACCGCCCGCGGGAACGATCAGCGGCGCTACGCCCGCGGGCAAGGTACAGGTTAAATCCGCAAGCGCTTTTTCATCGATTATCAGCGCGACAAGCCCGTCGTAGAGCCTCGCCGCCGCCTCGAAAGCGTCGAAGCCCATAGCGCCAAGCTCCAGCGCGCCCGTCGGGCAGACGCCGACGCACTTGCCGCAGGCGACGCACAGATCAAAAGCGTATCGGAGGCGATGGGCGGCTTCGTCTTTGACAATCGCCTTTTCGGGGCAGACGCCAACGCACAAGCCGCAGCCGTCGCCAACCTTGCC
This sequence comes from Helicobacteraceae bacterium, assembly GCA_031282285.1. Lineage (GTDB taxonomy): Bacteria > Campylobacterota > Campylobacteria > Campylobacterales > SZUA-545 > JAIRNH01. The sequence continues at coordinate 1,427 of JAITEA010000193.1, read as the reverse complement.
GCAGTATTGACAGGCGCTCTCGTCGAAGGCTATTTTGCGATCGGGCGCGGCGCGATCGTAAACCGCGGCTCTGGCTTCGTACAAAACGCGCAGAATACGCGCTTTGGTCGGCTCGTCGGACGCGCTTCGCGCCAGAAACCAATCGACTTCGGGCGCGAATACCGCCGCGCCCGCGCGGTTTGAAACCAGATAATCGCCGCTTTCGCCCTCGAAATCAAAGGCGTCCTCTAGCGGCGGCTTAAGCGCGTTTGGCGCCTCCAGCAACAGAAACTCCTTGGACAAAGCAAACCTTTCTTAAAAAAATAATCAAGCTTTTATTCTTAAAATTATAGTACACAATCGCCCCAATTCCCCTCCCGCCCCCGCGTTGCCTCATCTCTCCCTACGCCCTCGCCCCTCCGCCCTCGACAAGGTAGGTTTTCTCTTTCCCCTTCTTATGCGATCGCCGCTCGCGCGCCGCTTTCCCCCCCCCCCTCGCGAGCGTAGCTTGCGCTCCGCTTCCACCGCGATACCTTGCTCCCTTCGGGAGCGTCGGTCGGAGGCTTTGCCGCCGATCGCTTCGATCCCGATAAGGGGGGGGGTTTGTTGGTGGATAAAAGCCAAGCAAGCGGAGCTAAAACCTAAAGCGGTTCAAGCGAACAAAAATACGCCTATCATCAAAAACGGATACTATGTTCGCTTCAAGAAGGGTATCTCTGTAGAGATTACCAATAACGAAGGCGAAATCGTTAAGTGTTCGACGTTTAGAGTTATCGACAAGGAAACTGGTTGGTATGCCGGCATTTCAGCCGACGGCGTAGAGCAGAAGGAGATCGTTAGACTTGACCCTCGCGAAGCGCTGAGCGTGATCGAAATCTGCTCTCCTTTCTTAGAGGAATCCCAGCAGTCCAATGCCGCCTCTTAAGACTTCAGTTCCGCGTCGCTTTAAGGCGCACGCAGGCATAGGGCGCTTCGCAGAATCTTCCCGCGCTCCGCTAAGGGATCTCTATCAATACGCAACGAGTAACGCCGTCCTCAAAGATTTCGACGCGCGCGGTGACTGGGTCCGACTCAACTGTTATATTCCGCTTCCCGCTAATAATAGTTCCTTTAGCGCGGGCGGAGGTAACATCTTCTAGCCAAAGGCGTTCCACTGCCGATCTAAGCTTTATTGATAGCGCGTTAACCTCGGCGATCTCGCTATCGTCGAGATATCTTGACAACTCAAGCTGTCCCAGTAACAACCGAGTCTCGAGCATTTCCTTTTGGTCGAGATATTTTGCCTGCTCAAGCTTGTTTGATAGCGCGTTAATGGCGATTTCCCTATCGTCGCGTTCTTTATTGGTACCACGCAATTCCATCATTTGCCTTTTTGCTTTGTTTTGCGGCATTTTAGCCGCGTGAAGCGCCGCTTTTTGAGGTTTTGGAAACTTTGCGGCGGTAGAACA
>JAITEA010000130.1 GCA_031282285.1 Helicobacteraceae bacterium | reverse complement strand
ACAATCGAGGACACCGCGTACGACTACAAGGCGATCGAAGCCGATTTCGGAACCGACGCGGCGAATCTGGTGGATGGGCTGACCAAGATCGACCGCATAAGAGAAGAGAATCTGCTGCCTTCCGATCGCAAAGACGAAAAGCTGATCGAGTCGGCGCTGACCTTCAGAAAGATGCTTGTCGCCTCGATCAAGGATGTGCGCGTGCTGGTGATCAAGCTGTGCGATCGCGCTCACAATATGCTCACCATCGAGGCGTTGCCGGAGGATAAACGCCGCCGCATAGCCGAAGAGACGCTGGTGGTCTATGCGCCGATCGCGCACAGGCTTGGCATCGGGCTGATCAAAAATCTGCTGGAGGATAAGAGTTTTTACTATATCTTTCCAAAGGAATACAAGGATATAGACGCCTTTATACTCGCGCGCGGACATTCGCTGAGACTTGGCTTAAACTCGTTTATATCGGAAGTTAAGAATCTGATGCTACAAAACGGGTTCGCCGAAGACGGGTTTGAGATCGCGGCGCGAATCAAGCGCTACTACTCGACCTATACCAAAATGCAGCGCAAAGGCATCACGATCGACGAAGTGTTGGACTTGATGGCGGCTAGGATTTTGGTGCGGACGCCCGAGGAGTGCTACAAGGTTCTGGGGCTGCTGCATACGCGCTACCGCCCGCTGATCGCACGCTTCAAGGAGTATATCGCGCTGCCAAAAGAGAACGGCTATCAGACGCTTCATACGACGCTATTCCACGCAAGCGGCATTTACGAGGTACAGATTCGCACCTACGATATGCACAAAACCGCCGAATACGGCATCGCCGCGCACTGGAAGTACAAGGCGGGCGCGCTCTCGCCAAAGCTCGGCTGGCTTGAGTCTATGCAATACAGCGGCGAAAATCCGCTGGATTTTTACGAACTCGCCAAAAACGATCTGTTCAGCGACGAGATCGTCGTCTATTCGCCGCGGGGCGACACCTTCACGCTGCCGCGGGGCGCTACGGCTCTGGATTTTGCCTTTATCGTACATAGCGATCTGGGGCTTCGGGCGGTTTCTGCGCATATCAACCGCGTCAAACAGCCGCTTCTGACCGAGCTTAGAACGGGCGATCTCGTTCAGATCGACGCGGGGGAAGAGATTATGCCGCGCTGCAGCTGGATCGAGGCGCTGAAAACCTCGCGGGCGAAAAATATCTTGCGCCACGCGTGCAACCACCGAAGCCGCGAGATCGATCGCCTCAGCGCGCTGTCGATCCTGCGCTTCTGCCTCGACGAAGACAAGCTGGCGCTGGAAAGCTGGCTTAAACTGCGCGGCTACGAGGAGGCGATCTACAAAGCCTCCCGCGACAATAAGCTTTTGGAGGAGATCGTAGGCAGATACCACAAGGACAAACGCAAAAAATCGCTCTTTGGGCTTAGCGCCGCCGCGCCGAAACGCTACCGCATAGAGAACATAGAGATATACTCGCCGAAGGTGGTGAGCGCGATCGACTTCGAGCACTGCTGCCAGCCGCGATACGGCGACGCGATCGTGATGTTCTACGGCAAAAAGGGGCGCGCCACCATTCACCACAAGCTGTGCGAATACGCTTACAAAGCGCTTAAAGACGGCGCCGACGCGATCAAGGCAAACTGGATCGGCGACAAAGTCGGACTGTTTAAGCTGGTGGTCAATCTCCAGAACAAAAAGGGCGAGCTGCTGTCGTTTTTGGAGTATCTTTTCAAGCGCGAGGTGAATATCACGACGCTATCGCTTGGCGCGGGCGCGGAGAGTTCGCTCACTTGGTGCGGCGTAACGGCGGAGTTTCCTATGGCGACGCTTGGCAAGATAAGAGGCGCGATCGAGAAAAAGTTTATGGTAGTCTCTTTTGAGACGGCAAACGACACATACAAAAGCGCGGGGTGAAAATGGTATCGGAAGCGTTGGCGGAGATTAAACGCGGCTCTTTGGAGCTAATCGACGAGGCTAAAATCGTTAAATGCCTGACCGAGTGGTTTGAAAACGGCAAAGGCTGGCGGGTAAAGGCGGGTTTTGATCCGACCGCGCCCGATCTGCATTACGGGCATACCGTGTTGCTGAGCAAACTTGCGGCGCTGCAAAAATACGGCGCGACGATCTTTTTTCTGATCGGCGATTTTACCGCCACGATCGGCGATCCGACGGGCAAAAATCAGACGAGAAAGGTTTTGACGCAAAACGAAGTACTGGACAACGCCAAAACCTACGAGGCGCAGGTTTTCAAGCTGTTGGACCCCGCCAAAACCAGCGTCGTTTTCAACGGCGAATGGCTTAATAGTCTTGGCGCGGCGGGGATCGTGGCGCTTGCCAGAGAGAGCAGCGTGGCGCGTATGCTCGAGCGCGACGACTTTGAAAAGCGCTACAGATCGCAAACGCCGATCGCCGTCAGCGAGTTTTTATACCCGCTGTTGCAGGGCTACGACAGCGTTCATCTAAACAGCGATCTGGAGCTTGGCGGCAGCGATCAGAGGTTCAATCTGCTGATGGGGCGGCAGTTGCAGAAAGCCTACGGCAAAAGCGAGCAGGCGGTGATGACGATGCCGCTTTTAGAGGGGCTAGACGGCGTTCAGAAGATGAGCAAATCGCTTGGCAACTATGTCGGCGTAAGCGAGAGCGCGGATACGCAATACGCCAAGATTCTCAGTATCTCCGACAAACAGATGTGGCGCTGGTACGAGCTGTTGAGCTTCAAAAGTTTGAGCGAGATCGAGGCGTTAAAGCGCGAGGGCGAGCACCCCAAAACGATCAAGGAGACGCTGGCGATCGAGCTGGTTTCGCGCTACTGCGGCTTTGAGGCGGCGCAAAAAGCAAGAGATGAGTTCGATCGCGTGCATAAGCGCGGCGATCTGCCAAGCGATCTGCCGAGCTTTAGTTTCGGCGCGCCGATCTGGATTGGCAAAGCGTTTGCCGAGGCGAAGCTGGTAGCCTCTACCAGCGAGCTAAGCCGCATGATACAATCAAAATCGGTTAAAATAAACGGAGAGATTGTCGTCGATTTCAAAAGCGAGTTAAGCGCCGGCGAGTATGTCGCGCAGGTTGGCAAAAGAAAATTTGCGAGAATAAAGGTTGGTTAATTGCAGTTCAAAGAGATCAAGATCGGTCGCCACACGCTCAAATACCCAATCATTCAGGGGGGTATGGGAGTAGGGATTAGCTGGTCGCAACTAGCGGGTACGGTAAGTCTGGCGGGCGCGCTTGGCGTCGTCAGCGCGATTGGCACGGGCTACTATCACCACCGCGCCTTCGTGAGCAAACAGCAGTTTGGTCGCCCCGACAATACCGAGCAGTTCTACAACCGCGAAGCGACCTTTCAGATATTCAAAGACGCGCGCAAAATCTGCGGTAACGCGCCGCTTGGCGCGAATGTTTTGCACGCGATCAACGACTATGCGCGCGTTTTCAGAGATTGCTGCGAAGCGGGCGCGGATATTATCATTACCGGCGCGGGGCTGCCTATGAATATGCCCGAATACGCCGCCGATTTTCCAGATATCGCGCTTGTCCCGATCGTCTCCAGCGCGAAGGCTTTGAGGCTTATCGCCAAGCGCTGGGAGCAGCGCTACAAACGAATCCCCGACGCGGTAGTGCTGGAAGGTCCGCTTAGCGGCGGGCATCAGGGCTTCACCTACGAGCAGTGTTTAGACCCCGATTATCAACTTGAAAATCTTATAAAACCCGTAGTCGCCGAGGCGAAAGCCATCGCTGATAATATCCCCGTTTTTGCCGCTGGCGGGATATGGACGCACGATGATATAGTCAAGTTTATGGAGCTTGGCGCGAGCGGCGCGCAGATAGGCACGCGCTTTATCGCCACGCACGAGTGCGACGCGCCGCAAACCTTCAAGGAGCTGTTGATCGCGTGCAAAGAGAGCGATATAGAGTTGCTGCATTCGCCCGTAGGCTACCCCGCGCGCGGCATTCGCACCAACCTTATCAATCTGGTTGATAAGCGCCAAGGTCCCTCTATCCGCTGCGTGAGCAACTGCGTAACGCCGTGCAAACGCGGCGTGGAAGCCAGAGCGGTCGGCTACTGTATCGCCGACAGGCTGAGCGACGCGGCGGAGGGCAATTTGGAAACGGGGCTTTTTTTCACGGGGAGCAACGGCTATCGGATCGATAGACTGATAAGCGTCAATGATCTGATAAAAAAGCTGGTTTATGGGGAAGATAGCTAAGTTTGCGATTGGCTTCTTGGCGTTGTTTGCCGCCCAGTTAAACGCGCAAAAGATTACGCGCTACCAGCTTGAACCCAATAAACTAGTCGTCGAGTTTGAAAGCGCGCTGAACGCGAGCGATATCAACGACTTTATCATCAACCCGACGCAAAACGATCCCTACAGGCGCGTCGTGGATATCAAAGCCGTATATGCCGACAAACCTTTTATCGACAGCAAAAGCGGTTCCGTCGCCGTGAAAATCGCGCAGTTCAACGCGAAAATAGCGCGGATCGTTTTATCGCGCGAGGATAAGTTTGACATCGCGATCTCGATCGCGGCAAATGTTCTGACGATCGAATTCGCGACGAAAAAAATAGAGCTGTTTGGCGGATACAAGCCGGTAGTAACCATCGACGCGGGGCACGGCGGGCGCGACGCGGGCGCGATCGGCGTAAATAAGCAGCAGGAAAAAGAGATCGTGTTGAAGGTGGCGATATTGACGGCTAAAATCCTGCGCGATCGCGGCTTCGAGGTGGCGATGACGCGCGAAAACGATAAATATGTGGCGCTGCAAAGCCGCACAAGTTTGGCAAACAAGATCAAAGCCGATATCTTCGTCTCAATCCACGCCAACGCCTGCCCGCCGCCAAGCAAACTAGAGGGTATCGAGACTTACTTTTTATCGCCTGCCAAGAGCGATCGCGCTAAAGAGGTGGCGGCTTTGGAAAACTCGGTCGTCGTCGATAATATGGAGAAATATTCCAAAGAGGCGTTTTTGAACTTCTTAAACCGCGAGATGGTGGTAAGCTCCAATAAGCTCGCGATCGATATTCAGCGATCGCTGTTGTTTTACGCAAGGCAAAAGTACGCAAAAACGGTGGACGGCGGCGTGCGAGAAGGACCGTTTTGGGTATTAACGGGCGCGCAGATGCCTTCCGTGCTGGTCGAGATCGGCTATGTAACCAATAAAGAGGAGATCAAACGGCTTTTAGACCCAGCCTACCAGCGAGCGCTCGCCGAAGGGATCGCGCTTGGCGTCGAAAGCTACTTTATCAACAACCTCCACCCCTAAAGCTCCGCTTGACTAATTTGCGCAATATCCAAATAACGCGCCGCCATATAACTCACCGCAACCGCTCTCCCCTATTTGAAAACCATTGAACTATAATTGACCTTCAATCACGCTTTCGCCTCCCTGCGAGCGTCGCGTTCCGCGCCGCTTCGTCCCCCGATAAGGGGGGTTTTGCGTTATTCCCCCCCCCCGCTTCGCTGCGAAGGAAAGCAAACATTCATATCCGCCGCGAGCGTCCGCTCAGCGCCTTCTCCTCCATGCGAGCGTAGCTTACGCTCCGCTTCGCCCCCCGATAAGGGGGGGGTTGCAATCCTTCTTTTGGATTCCCGCCTTCCTACGCGATACCCTTCGGGGCGCTTGCTTCGCAAGCTATCGCTTCGTCGCGGGAATGACAAAGATGCTCCTGTGGAGGGCGCGAACTAC
>JAITEA010000053.1 GCA_031282285.1 Helicobacteraceae bacterium | reverse complement strand
GATTTATTGGTCGCTTCGATCTCTTTGTCCATATCGACAAGCCGCGCCGCGTAGTTTTTGCCCTGAGCGCTATCCGCGCCCACCGCTACAAGATTGGCTCTTATGCGCTCCTGCTCTTTTGTCTGTCTTTCGTAAGCGCTTTGCGCGTCGCGCAGGCGCGTTCTTTGTTTTTCCAGTTCGGCGGCGAGCGGTTCGGCTTTTTTAAGCGCGTTGCGAATCTTTGCGGGATAATCGTCGTTGTTTATATAAACCGCGAGCGCGCTAAACGGCTGTCCCGCGATCGTCGTCGAATTACTAAGCGTCTGCTCCTCTTTAACCGTAAACGCCGTCTCTTTATTGGCGGCTAAGCTAAGCTCGAAGCGGTAGAGCGAGTCGGTTTTTTCGGCTGGTTTATTCGGCTCGATCAGCTTGGCGCCGCGTACGATCGGATGCTCCAAAATCAGCGTTTTCGCCGACTCCGAACCGTTCTTAAATATATACTCTTTCGTATCGACGCGTTTGCTCGAAATCCTGATAACGCCTTTGGAGATTTTCACGCTGTCGATCGTGCTGGAGATATGCTGATTTACAATCCCGCGCGCGCTTAAATCCTCGCCGTAATTAATCAGCCGTTTCTCTTTCTGCGGCAGAAACTCAAGCAGCGCGTCGCCCGCGTAAATTCCGTCGTCGTAAACGGTGATCGCGCCCGCGGGCAGCTTCGCGCCAAGCGAATTGGTCAGCTCCACGCCAAGCGCGGGATTTTGCCCTTTGGCGGCGTTAAAGATCAAAACCTTTCTAGCCTCGATCGCGCCCTGCGTCAGCGGCGCCATCGCGCTTTGCCGTCTTGCGAGCGTGATTTTGTTTTTCAGCGTGTAGATAAACTGCTCGCCCGCGGTTTTTGCGCTTGCGGTTTGATAATTTTGCGCCACGGAAGCGGGCGCGGGCGCGAAATCTACCGAAGCCGCGCGAGCGCCCTGTTTGAGCCGCATATAGCTCTGTTCGGATTCCGCCGCCACTTCGTAAAGCGCCTCTTCGCCAAACTCTTTGAAGCCGCTCTCCCTTGTATCCGCCGCCGCGAAGCCCGCGATTGAGAGCGGCAGTTCTGGGCGGCGCGTGTAAAACGGCGCGTAATAGGGCTGAATAAAGCTGACGGGGCGACCCACCGCCAACGACAGCTCCACATCTTCCCAATCGGAATCGCTGGCGTTGTCGATAATCGCCCAGCCCTGCAAAAACGGCTTTTCGGCGCCTAGATCGAGGCGGTAGTTCGCCTTCCAGACGGGCGCGGCGATCACAAAGCTCGCCCTGACCTCGCGCTTTTTCGTCCCGTCGAGGTAGAGGTTCAAGACGCGCCGATCGCCGTTGTTGGCGTTTGCCAGAAAGCTCAGCGCCTTTTCAAATTCGGCGTTGATTTTGGCGTCGGTAAAGCGGTAGCTTTCGATCTCGCTAATGGCGATCTGCCTTAGCGCGCCGCCGCTATAGAGCGTAAGAACGCTCTGCGTCCAAGCCGCGCCCTCTTTGGCGCTCTGCCGCGTCTGAACGCCCACGATCTTGCCCGTAAGCTTCTGCGGCGCGGCGATCTCCACGCTTTCGCCTTTGAGCGAGGATAAAATATTCTCGATCGTCGGCTCGCCGCGCAGATTGACGCGCAAACTCTCCAGCGTGCGCTTGATCGTCTCCTCGCTAGGATAACCGACAAACGGCGCGACGCTCGCCGAATCGTAGATCGTCAGCGATTTGAGCGCGTCGTTCATCTGATCGAGCGTAAAAGGCAGCGCGATCTTGCTCGCGCCTTTGATCTCGCCGCCAAGCTCGTAAAACCCAACGCCGCTTGAAAACAGCGCAATCTTCTTGACCTTCAACTCGTCGTCTTTGAAATCAGCCGCGCACATCGTAGCTCCTACCAGCAAAATCGCGATCAGCGTCTTCATCGCCGTCCTTTTTATTGAACTTGCGCGCATTTTAACAGATCGCGATATTAAACCGCGTCGTGCGCGTGCGGCGGAAACCCGTCGTGGCTGTGCGTAATAAAGCTCTCGTAGCCGTCGATCGGTCGCAAGGCGCTCGGCGTGATCATATAAAACTTGTGCGCGATCGACTCCAAAAACTCCCGATCGTGCGAGACGATTATCATACTTATATCAAGATTTTTGAGTATCTCCACAAGCCTTAACTGCGCCGCGTAATCGAGCGCGGCGGTCGGCTCGTCCAGCAGCAGCAATTTAGGCTCCGTTATCAGCGCGCCGGCTAGGGCTACAAGTTTTTTCTCGCCGCCGCTTAGATGATAGACGACCTTTTTCGCCAGCCGTTCTATGCCCAGCGAGGCTAAAATCTCGGCGGTTTTTTCGGCGGCGGCGCGGCGATCGGCGCCTCGCGCCAGCAGCGAAAAGGCTATGTCGTCCTCGACGATCGGCGAGAGAAAGTGATCGTCGCTATCTTGCAAAAGATAACCGATACTTTTTATGTCGATCGCCTCGCTTTCAAACAGCCTGATCTCGCCGTTTACGCGCGGGCAAAGACCGACGATGGTTTCGAGTAGCGTCGTTTTGCCGCTGCCGTTGTGCCCGATAATGGCGATTTTCTCTTTGTGCCCAAGCTCGAGATTTACGATCGCGCAAAGCGTTCGATTTTCGCGTTCGAGCGAGAGATTTTTGATGGTAAGCGAACAACTCATATCGCGCTTTCAAAGTGTTTGCCATAGTATAACGACAATATTCGGCAAAACCGCCGGCGATTTTAAGTTTCGCGGCGCTCCAAAACGCCATTCACGCAAGCCTCACGCTTAGAAGGCATAGTAACGGCGCAATTTATTACAAGGAGCGCGTTATGAAACGAGGTTTGTTGTGCGCCGCCGTCGCGGCGGCGTTGGCTATCGCCGCTTTCGCGGGAACTTTCGAGCGCCGCCATCACGGCGAGTTTGGCTTTCGCGGCATATCCGCGGAGCTTAGCGACGAGCAGAAAGAGCGGCTGAACGCTTTAAGAGCGGCGCGGTTGGAATCTTTCAAAAACGCCGATCGATCCGGCGAGGGCGCGGATTTTGCCGCCGCTTTCAGGGCGGAGGCGTTCGATCGCGCGGCGTTTGTGAGCGCGGCTAACGCTAAAGCCGCGGCGCGCATAGAGCAAAAAGCCGATTTCTTAGCCGAGCTTCACGCGATTTTGACGCCCCAGCAGCGGGAGGCTTTCGCCAAGCGTTTCGAGCAAAAAGCGGATCGTTTCGATCATCGCCGCCACGGCGGCGCGAACGAGCCCGATCCGGACGGCGGCAGATAGAGCCAACGGCGCGTTTTATATCGCGCTGTCGGTTTGAAGCAAGTTTGCGCGCGCGTAGCCGATAAAACGCTACGCGATTTTGCCAAGTCGCGCGCCGCGATCTTGTTTCAAAAGCGAATCTTTGGTAAAACTATCGTTTCAAATGTAACATAAGGAGTTAAGATGAAGCTTATAAAAGCGTTGATTGGTATCGGATTACTGGCTGGTTCGCTCTTTGCGGCGGACTACGCTTTTACGCCGACAAGAGGCAAGGTTGGCTTTAGCGTCAATCACCGTCTGCTAGGCGTCGTGGAGGGCAGATTCGACAAGTTCGAGGGGACGATCGCGATCGAGGCGGGCGCGGTTAAATCGCTAAAAGGCAGCGCGGAGGTGGCTTCAATCAGCACCGACAATGTGAAGCGCGACGAGCATCTGAGAAACGATGATTTCTTCGACGAGCCGAAGTTTCCGAAAATCTCGTTTGTGTCCAAATCGGCAAGCGGCAATACGATTACGGGCGATCTGACTATGCACGGGATCACAAAGTCCGTAACGCTAACCGCCAAACGCGATCTTGAAAGCGGCAGAACGGGAGATATATTCTCGCTGACCGGACAGGTTAAACGAAGCGATTTTAAGATCGGCGATTCGATGACGACCAATGTACAGATCAGCGACGATGTTGTTATCACGCTAGAGATAAGACCCGCTGTATAAATTAGTGCTATTAGCGTTAAGCCCCGCTTTTACGCGGGGCGCAATATGAGCACTTTTGCTCGCAGTTTCAGACAAAAGTTTGAACGCGAAAGATACGCTATCGATATATCCGTTTTCGCTTTATCCCTACTCGCATTCGCTTACCCTTCCCGTCTCTGGATAGACGCATAAGCTGGCTCTTTCGTCCTTTTCGCTCTCAAGCGTTATCTTGCAGGTTGAGGTAATCGCGTTTATTATAGTAACCT
>JAITEA010000027.1 GCA_031282285.1 Helicobacteraceae bacterium | reverse complement strand
GCGAGTTTATAGGGGCGGTAAGAGAGCTTCACTTTACGCAGGTTTTCAAACCCCATATCGTCGCCCACATTGATATAGGCGCAATTGTATTCGGCTTTCAGAACTTTGCAAAACTCGCGGAAAATATACTGCGCGCTACCCAGAACCTCGAAATCGGTCTTTTCGATCAGCACGCTCGCGCTCGTCGCGTTAAGCCTCTCGCCGACGGTAAAGCCCACCGTGTCCTCGCCCATTTTCAGCACGATGCCAATCAGCGAAAGCTCGCGGTAGCGCTTCAAAATCCGCCTGATCGCAAAGCGCTCGTGGCTGATGCCGTCCAAGAACTGCTCGGTCTGATCTTTGGGCAGATAGCGCATACGGTTGGCGATCCAGCGGTTTAGCAGATCGTTGATCGCATCGCCGTGTTTTTGCGGGTCTAACAGCTCGATCGAGGTGTTCGGATAGGTTTTGCGAAACTTGTTGATCTCGTTGCGTTTGGCGTGAAACACATTGCCTTTAAGCTCGATCAGATCGTCTGCCAGATAGATATAGTCGGCGTATTTTTTCTCCACGACGAAGTTTTCCAGTATCTCGAAAATCTCCGCGCCCTTCTCCAGATAATCGACAAAACCCTGCAAAAAGAACTCGCAAACATAGTCGATGCGCGAGTAGTAGATCGAGCTGTTATGCTCGTTCATAATCGCGAAACACTCGATCAGCGCGTCGTTCACCCGATCTTTGGCGCCAAGCGGCGGCAGCAGCATAGTCAGCTCCTCGCCGCTGAGCAGGAAAAGACAGAAGGCGTCCTTTACGATCGCGTAAAAGCCGCTGGAGTAGCTCAGCCACACATAGTTCTGCGCGAAGGTGTAATCGCTCGCCTCCGTCTCGATAAAGGCGAGATAGCGTTCCATCGTCTCTTTGGCTTCGATGGTAAAGGGGGTTAGCTGGTATTCTTTGACGGTGAGCGATACCATTTGATCGGCTTTTCGTTAGAGTAAAAGCGAAAGCATAGCAAAGTTATATGCCGCCGCGCCATATTTTGGCAAAAAAACGGAATAATTTTACAAAATAAGGTCGCGGCGCGGACGGGATATGGACAAATCAACGGTTTTTTTGGCGCAGACGGACACGACGGCTGGCTTGCTTAGCCAAGATAGCGCGATATTAAACCAGATCAAAGGACGCGAAACCAACCAAAAGGTTATCCGCGCCGTAGGCGATCTGGCGACGCTGAAAACCTTTGCCCGCGTTCCGATCGCGCATAGAAACCTGATCAGACGCGCCCAAAAAACCACCTTTATCTACCCAAACGGCGAGGCGATCAGGGTAATTTTCGGCGAACACCGCGCGTTTTTCGCAAAGCTCAAATGGGCGTTCTCCACCAGCGCCAACCCAAGCGGCGCGCGCTTTGACAAGGCGTGGGCTTGCGATCAAGCCGACACGATCGTAACCGACGGGCGCGGACTCTTTGAAGCTGCTCCCTCAAAAATGTACCGGCTGGGTAAAATGCGGGCGAAAAAAGTAAGGTAATAATGGACAAACAGCAGAGCATAATTCGTATGTTCGACGAGATTTCGCCGACTTACGACAAGCTAAACCGCGTCTTAAGTTTTGGCGTCGATCGCCGCTGGCGGCGGCGCGGCTGCGAAAGCGCGCTGAAAATATTCGGCGGCAAATCGGCGATACTAATCGACGCGGCGACCGGCACGGGCGATCTGATCGCCTTCTGGCGCAAAGCCGCGGCGAAGCTGGGCGTAACCATCGATCTAGCGTATGGCGTTGATCCTTCGCAAAATATGCTCAGTGTCGCCGCGACAAAGCCGCTAAACGCGACGCTGATCAAAAGCGAGGCGACCGCCATACCGCTGCCGGATGGCGAAGCCGATCTGCTTAGCATCAGCTACGGCATTCGCAATGTAGTCGAGATCGACAAAGCTTTGGCGGAGTTTTACCGACTGCTAAAACCAAACGGCGTACTGCTGATACTCGAGTTTATGCGCGTGGAGCGCAAGAGCCTCTCCGGTCGTTTCGTTTCGTTTTACCTTAAGCGCGTTCTGCCCGCGATCGGCAGGCTGATCTCCAAAGACCCGCGCGCCTATACCTATCTGCCCGAATCGATAGACGACTTTCTAAGCGCGGAGGAGCTTTGCGAGAAGCTGAAAAGCGCGGGCTTTGAGATCGCGCAGGTTTGGGACGAAACCTTCAAGATCAGTACGCGGTTTATAGCCCGCAAACGCCAATGAACGCGCAGAGCGTCGGCGAACTCACCGCGCAACTGAAAGCCTCGATCGAGGCGACCTTCAGCGTCGTCTGCGTCAGAGGCGAAACGGGGCGCGTAACCTACCACTCCAGCGGGCATATCTATTTCTCGCTCAAAGACGCCGCCGCCTCGATCGACGCGGTGATATTCCGCGCCAACGCCGCCAAGATGAAGTTTCGTCTGGAAACGGGTATGCGGGCGATCGTGTTTGGCGGCGTGAGCGTCTATCCGCCGCAGGGGCGTTATCAGATCATCGCGCAGAGCGTGGAGCCAGACGGCGCGGGCGCGTTAGCCGCGGCGTACGAACAGCTCAAAAAGAAGCTCGCCGCGATGGGCTACTTCGACGAAAACCGCAAAAAACCTTTGCCGCGCTATCCGAAGCTGATCGCGCTCGTTACCAGCGCGAGCGGCGCGGCGCTTCAGGATATGCTCCGCGTGGCGCAAAAACGCTGGCTGCTGACGCGCTTTGTCTGCATCAACACTATCGTTCAGGGCGAAGCCGCCGCCGCTTCGATAACGCGATCGATCGCGCTTGCCGATTCGATCGGCGCGGATATTATCGTGCTGGCGCGCGGCGGCGGATCGATGGAGGATCTCTGGCAGTTCAACGACGAGCGCGTAGCGCGGGCGGTATTCGACGCCAAAACGCCGATCGTAAGCGCGATTGGGCACGAGATCGATTTTGTGATTACCGATTTTGTCGCCGACAGGCGCGCTCCCACGCCCAGCGCGGCGATGGAGACGCTCTTGCCCGATCAGAACGAGGAGCGGCTTCGCATAGACGATCTAAGCGCGGCGTTAAGCGATCGGCTTAGCGTTTTGCTGACGCAGAAAGAGGGGTTTTTGAACCATCTCAAAACGATGCTAAAACAGCTCAGCCCGCTTGCCAGAATAGAGCGCAATCAAACCGAAGCCGCGCAGCTTGGCGCAAGGATCGACGATCGTTTTCGCGCCTATCTGACGGGGCAAATTAGCCTGATCGATCATCTTAAAACGATGCTAAAACAGCTCAGCCCGCTTGCAAGTATAACGCGCTCTTTGGCGGAAACGGCGCAGTTTGCCCAGCGGCTATGCCTCTCGTACGAGTTCGCGCTGCGCCGCTACGCGGACGAGCTTTTACAGCTAAACGCCCGACTGGAAACGCTCGATCCCGCCAAAAGAATACCCGCCAAAACCGCGCAACTGATCGTAGGCGGCAAGATCGCCAGCGTCGGGGAGCTAAAGCCGCTCGATCGCTTCACGCTCACCGACGGCAAACACAGCGCGATCGCGGAGGCAAAAGAGGTCAAAGCGCTATAGACGACGGGGGTTTTATTGCAAGTTGGGAACGCCGCTTGCTGATATAGTTAAAACCGACGCGGGGAATACTATGCGGGCAGCGGCTATCTGGATTATATGTTTTATCGGCGTTTTTGCCTCCTCGACCTATCAGCTTCCGCTCAAAAAGGGCGTTTGGCATCTTGTCGGGATCAACGGTTTTCACGGCGCGATGCCCAGAAACTTGGAAAGCAACGGCGATTGGACGATGATTATCGAAGCGGAAAGCGGCGGTTTTACTTGGGATTATCTGAGCGCGAGCGTAAAAAACGACATTGGCGGCGACAACAAAGGCGACGAGCTCTCCTCGACGATCGGGCTTAAGATTTTGCCGAGCGATTCAGATCTATTCGCCGCGACTATCAACTACGAGGCGCTGCCCAAAGAGGCAAATCAAGTTATGCTTGGTATGTTTGTCGCGAGCGAGGGAGAGGGCAGGCGGGCTGATCTGGAGATTCGCTTCCAAGCAAACTATAAAGGCAAGCCGTTTTATATCAAGTTTAACGACGGGCTGGTGATGCAGGGCGTATTTGACCCGAAATATACGCAAGGCGCGCCCGCGCAACTAGCGCCGCGCAAGGACGAAGTGAAGGTTACAAAGATCGCCGATCTGATCGACGCCAACTTAAGCGACAACAACCTCTCCGCGATGGACCATTTCCAGATCGATTGCGAAAGTCTGTTTTGCTCCGCCGCGACGATCGTAACGGGCGGTCGCCAGAAGCTCTTAAACGGCGGCGTTACCGCCTACTCGTGGAATCCCGACTCGCAGACTTGGGCGACCTACGGATCGCAAAGCGTCAATAACGACTTCGACAGCCTAGAGGAGGGCAAAGCCTACTGGATACGCGTCGATTCGAGCGCGGATATTAACGCTGGGCTGATACTCGCCAAAGGCGAACTAGGCGACGATCGCTACAACGGCAAAGTCGCGCTCGGCTGGAATATGCTGAGCTTTAACGACGGCTTTTTGCGAAACGCCCCGAGCGCGGTTTTTGTTGGCAGCGCCGATCTGAACGGGCTTAAGGTTAGAGATAATTTCGCAAAAAATATTGTAGAGATCGTAGCGGGGTTAGATACAAAAGAGACGGCGCGCAATTTTAACGCCAAGATCGCGGCGCTGAACGCCGGCGGCGAAAACGGCTGGAAGATACGCGCCTATCCCGCGAAAAATGGCGCGCTCGACGGCATTGTTTTAATTAGCGACGAGGATTTTGGCGTGGCGCTCGACGGGCTGAAAACAATCGCCAAACAGGAGCTATATATTGGCGCGTTCGAGACGCCCGTTTTTAATACGACAAGAACGGACGAGCATATATTGGCGCTGCGTCTAAATAGCGCGCTGTTTAGCGCGTCCATGCCCAAAAACGCCGCTATCCAGCTTGGCTTTGCGGGCGACAATCTGATAAGCTCGATCGATCTTAGCGGCGCAAGCGACGCGCAGGGCGCTTTGACCGCCGTTAGCGCGGCGATCGACTCAAGAGGCGCCACGACAAATGGCGGCGCGGTTTTGATCGACGCGGATTTCAGCGGCGCGTTCGATACGCTGTTAATAGCCGCGAATAAGCGCGTGTATGCGCGGGACGCGACATTTTTGCGATTGTTCGATTACAACGATTCATTAAGCGGCGATCAATTTCTGCTGCGCGGCGTATCGGACGCGCTTATCGCGTACGACAATCCGATCGCGGACAAGATCAACAGTTACGCGGGCGTTACGGGCGTAGTCGCCTACAATCTACCGTCTGGTCGCGTTTTGTTAAGCTCGATCGCCGCGCCCAACTTCGAGTTAAAAGAGCTTGGCAGGCGCGGGCAGTGGACGGAGCGCTATCTATACGAGGAAAACGGGTCGCTCGCCAGAGGCGCGATAGGCGAGGTTTATTCGCACTTCGCGCTGGCAAACGCGGCGATCAAAAAGGACGGAACGCCCTATCAGCCCGCGATTTTGACCGGCGATCTCAGCTTCGTCGCGCAGTTTAGCGCGGATTTTCCGACCGAAGGCGCGCTTTACAGCCTGCAAAAGGCGGCTGGCGGCGCGAGCGCGCCCAATATTATCATCGGCGGCGTAACCAGAGGGGACGATACGATCGCGTGGCGTCAATCGGATCTGAGCGTTTCGGTGGATTCGCAGCGCGTCGCGCTTTCGCGGTTCAATTTGTACAAGCTGCACAAAGATCGCGGCTACTGGGTCTATATGCGCGATTACGGGGCGCAAAACAAGCTGACAAGCGGCGTTAAGGCGCTGGAGCGCAAGGTAACGCGCCGCTACTCCAACCACTTTGACGGCGCGGGGTCAAACGCCCTCGCCACCGCCCGCAACCAGATCGCGCTGGATATATCGATAGACGCGATCGGTCTGGAGGGGTTGTACGCCAATCAGACGGAGATGCCTGAGAATATCTTTTTGAATATTAACGGCGTAAGCGCGCCTATGCTCAAAAACGGCGCGAGCCACAACTATTTTGTCTCGCTTAGCGATCGCGATCTGGAGGCGATCGGCGAAAAGCCGTTTAACGCGCCGCAAGCGGCGTTTGGGCTGTATATGACCAGCGGGCTTGGCGCGCGCCTTATCGACGAGCGGATCGCGTTTGATACGCGCAAACCGCGCCCGATCGAGTACGCCTTCGATACGATAACAGGCGGCGGCTGGCGCGGCGGCTTGCGGCTGCAAACCAACGAGGCGAGCAAGCTCTATATCTACGAGGGCAACCTCTCCGACAACGGCAACAACGACTATCTGATCTATTCTGGCGCGACAAACGGCGAGCTTAGGCTGAACCTCTTGGATGTGGATAATTCTATGTACAATCGCAATAAGCCCTATTACGATCTGAGGATTATCGGCGAGGCGCCCAACGAGTTGCAATCGGATATCAGGCGGCTCTTTTACGCGCCGCTTTACAATGGGACGCATCTGCTTTCGGCAAACGCCATAGAGGACGGAAGCGCGGCTAGCTCTAAGCCAATCGCTTTTAGTCTGAACGGGCAAAGCTGGCATAAGTGGGTTGATAACGCGGGCGTTCCGGCTGATAGCGGCGTTCAGCTTTCGCTCTCTTTGGACGAATATAACGCTACCGACAGCAATACGACAACGCTGGTCTATTACCCCAAAGGATCGATCCTGTCGATCGGCGGAACGAGATTTACGAACGATCTGTTTTTGGACGGCGATAATGTGGGCAAGATCGTATATACATCGTCGCAAAGCGGCGATCTGTTCTATTTCTATCACAAAGAGCGGAACAAACTCGCGTACGGCTATTTTGACGATATGAACGGCTCAATTAATTTGACGCCGATCGACTCCAATCAAACCATCGACGATCCGCGCCGCTTCCCCTAAAATCCCGCCCACGCCGCGCACGCCTACGCGCCGCTTCGCCCCCCGACAAGGGGGGATTGAGGTGGGGTTCAAACCTTTCATAAGCCGTTAAACTTGCGATCACGCCTTTTCCTGTCATTCCCGCGCAGGCGAGAATCCATCTCCATACGCGACCGCCGCTCTCGCGCCGCTTCCCCCCTGATAAGGGGGGATTGAGGGTGGTTTGCAGAAGGCGCAAATCCACCTCGCCAAACCTTCGCCTTCCCGATCAACGCTCGCTTATCTTTTCTCTTTCTTGCTTTCTTTGCCGCCATTGGGGCAAGAAGACGGATATCCATCTCTATATGCGAGCGTCGCTCTGCGCCGCTCCGCCGCTCGCTCGTTTTGGGGCAAGAAAGTTAGCAAGATAAAGAAACCGCGCGCTTTGAGCCTTTAATCCTTTTATCTCGCTATTCTATTACACGCAAACGCGACTATTCCCCCGTTTAACGCTTCGCTACGCTCGCTAACGGGGATACCCCTTCGTCGCGCTAGACGCTCAATACGCGATCTAAAAGGGCGGCTTTAAGCGCGCGGGGGGAGAGAATGCAAACAAAGCGCTTTTTGTATTTCGCTTGTTTTTAAGATGGATTGGCGCTTGTGCGGGAATGACGGGAACCCCCCCCCTTGTCGGGGGAGAAGGCGAAGCGGAGCGTAAGCTACGCTCGCGTAGTGGAGAGGGATTCGCTGATTGCAACTTCTCAATTCCCCCCTGATAAGGGGGGTTAGGGGGGGTGTTTAGTGTCATTACCGCTGGCGTTGCAGCGGTAGCGAATCGCGGGAAGGCGGGGCTTAAAAGGCGCGCTTAAAGAGCGCCTCGATACGCAATATCGTGATAATGCTGTCGGCGCGTTTGCCCACGCCGTAGATATGATTGTCGTCGCTATCCATACTCTCCGGCGCGGGA
>JAITEA010000013.1 GCA_031282285.1 Helicobacteraceae bacterium | reverse complement strand
GGGGTGTCGATCAAGCTAAATCCGTGCCGTTTGGCGCACGCGATCGCGGTATTTAATATATACTCGTATTTCGGCGCGTCGTCGATAATATCTTTCATACCCCTAAGCGCCGTAATCATCGATCAGCTCCTTGATATTTTCGGTGATTTTCTCTATGGGTAAAACCGCATCGATCGGCACGAGCGGTACGCCCAAAAGTTCTGCCGCGTCTTTGAGCCGCTCCTGAACGCCAAGCAGCGTTTCGGCGCCTCTTTTTTCTATCTCGTCTGGCTTCTGCCGCGCCATTCTAGCTTGCAATGTTTGCATATCCAGCGCGAGCAAGATCGCCAAGTCGGGAACGATTCCCCGAGTCGCGAGCAGATTTATCGTTTTGAGGCTCTCTTTGGGCGCGTCGTCCCACGCGTACGCGATGCCAGAAATTAGGCTGCGATCGGAGATGATCAGCTTGCCTTCGTTTGGCTTTAAAACGCTGTCGCTATGTTCGGCGCGATCGGCTAAAAATAAAAAGGCTCTGGCTAGAGCGCTCATCTTGCCGTTTAACGCGATGTCTCTAATCTTTTCGCCGATTTTCGTACCGCCCGGCTCGCAGGTGAAAATCGCGTCCTTATAAATCTTTTTCAGCTCTTCGATCTGCGTGCTTTTGCCGGCGCAGTCTATGCCTTCGATCGCTACGAACATTTTGCGTTCTTTGTTTGGATATATTCGGCTACGCCGCGCGGCACAAGGTGGTCGATCCGCCCGTCGTGGCGCATAATCGATCGCACCGCCGACGCGCTGATAAAGGCGTATTTAAGCGTGGGCATCAGGTATATGGTTTCTATATTGGGATCAAGGCTTTCGTTGGCGTAGCCCATCTGAAGCTCGTATTCAAAATCGCTCACGGCGCGTAGCCCGCGCACCAGCACGCGAATGCCAAGCTCTTTGGCAAAGCGCACCAGCAGCGACTCAAAGGGCAAAACCCGCGCGTTTTTGATGTCCGACACGGCTAACTCTACCATCGATACGCGCTCGTTCAGCGCGAACAGGGGATTTTTATCCGCGCTTTTCGACACCGCGACGACCACCTCGTCAAACAGCGACGCGGCGCGACGGATAATGTCCAGATGCCCGTTGGTGATCGGATCAAACGATCCGGGGTAGATAGCGCGTTTTTCCAATATTGTCGCCTTCGCAACCGTAGTAAAGGCGCGAGTATAACAAAACTAGTCAATGGTTTGCCTTGCGCGTCGCGCGATCGCGGAGGTCAAAGGCGGCGGCAGGCGACTAGCGCGCTTGCGCAAAGCCGCCGCGCCGCTAATTTCGCGCCAAAACGCGAGGTTTCAGCCGCCGTCATAGGTTTTTTGGTATGATTGCGCCTCTTTTTCGGGATGTGGCGCAGTCTGGTTAGCGCGTGTCGTTCGGGACGACAAGGCCGGAGGTTCGAATCCTCTCATCCCGACCATCGATATAACGCCGATCGCCGATTTTGCGGCGGGTAAGTCAGACTTTAAGCGTTTGCGTAAATAACGCGATTTAGATTTTAATGGCGGCGGCGATCGCAAGTTCGCTTAACGCAAGCGCGAAACGATCGCTATCGTTTGGACACCTAGCGATCAAAACCTCTTCGTAGCCCATCTTTTTGGCGCGGTTGTAATACTCTATCGAAAGCTCGTAATCGGTTTCCAGATTATCGATCGTAAAACTCAGCGGAACGATTAACAGTTTTCTAACGCCTTTGCTATACATATCGCTAATAGCTTGATCTAAAGAGGGCGTTATCCATTTAAGCGGTCCGACTTTGGATTGATAGGCTAAACATATCTGGTCGAAATCGAGATTTTCCAGCGTTAAACGCTTTGATAGAATCCGCGTATGCGTCTCGCATTCGTTCTGATACGGATCGCCTCTATCGACTACGCTTTGCGGCAAACCGTGCGCCGAAAAAATTAACGCGAATTCGTTTGGACTATGCGATCCCAGCGCTTGCTTGATTTCGTCGATAACGCAGGCGTTATAGGTAGGGTGATCGTAGAAACGATCGATAACCGCGATCGGCAGGCTGAAAGATTGTTTTTTCATCTCGTCGTAGAAACATTCTAAAGACGAAAGCGTCGTGGCGGTGGAGTACTGCGGATAGAGCGGTAGCAAAACCAGCTTATCTACGCCGCTATCTTTGATCGCGCTAACCGCTTCGTTTGTCCAAGGCGGGGCGTAACGCATAGCGATAAAAACTGGCGCGGCGGTAATTTCCGCTAACTTTTTCGCCAGCGATTTTGAATGGTTTAACAGCGGCGATTTGGAGCCGATCAGCGCGTAATTTGCCAGCGCTTGGGATTTGCGTTTTGAAGCGATGATCCACGCCATTAAATGGCGGAGCGGGCGAAAGCCTATCCGCAGGATATGGCGATCGCGGAACATATTTTTCAAAAAGATCGGAACCTCTTCGTTATTCGCGGCTCCGCCCATATTCAAAAGCGCGATCGCGTAGTTAATCAACCGCCGCCCTAAACGCTAGATTATAAACGAAGCTGGCGATCATTTTCTCTCTTGCTGACGCGCGTACTCTTTGAGAACCTTCTTCTCGATATAATCATATACGCTCTTTCCGCTATTAATAGTTTTTTGCAATATATACAGCTCGTAAAACACATAACAGCTTCCGATGTATGGCGTAAGCAAAATAGCCAGCGTTTTAATATGATTTGGCTTGATAGGGTAGCGATCTATCAGCTTTGTCATCTCAAAAATATCCACATTCAGCAGCTTGTATAGCCCAAAGCCGAGCGTGAGCGCGATATTTAACAAAATACCGAATATCATTTCGTTTTCGTACGCAAGCAGCCAATGTTCCATCTTAAACCTCTTTGAATGAAAATCCGTCCGCGTTCAGCTTGGCGCGGATCTGCTCTTGGTGTTCCGCGCCCTTGGTTTCAAGCGCGACGGAGACATACGCGTCGCCGTAATCGAGCGACCTCGCCGTGCGATCGTAATCGATATGCACGATATTGGCGTTGGCTTCCGAAAGCGCCGCGGAGAGCTTTCGCAGGCTCCCGGGTTTGTCGATCAGCGTTACGGTAAGCAGCATTTTGCGGTGCGATTTTACTAAACCTTTTTCTATGATC
Source organism: Helicobacteraceae bacterium (assembly GCA_031282285.1). Taxonomy (GTDB): domain Bacteria; phylum Campylobacterota; class Campylobacteria; order Campylobacterales; family SZUA-545; genus JAIRNH01. The sequence continues at coordinate 1,001 of JAITEA010000013.1, read as the reverse complement.
ACGGAGAGCATAGTTACATCTATATTGCCGCCGCTCAAAATTAAACCGACTCTCGCGCCTTTTTTGAGATTAAGGCGATTGTGAAGCGCCGCCGCCGCGCCTACCGCGCCGGCGCCTTCCACGACGAGCTTTTGTTTTTCTATCAAAAACAGAATCGCGTTGGCGATCTCCTCGTCGTCCACCTCTACGATCTCGTCCACAAGCGATCGTATATACTCGAAGGTCGTCGCTGAAACGTCTCTGACCGCTATGCCGTCGGCGATCGTGCGTACGCTCTGGCTATTAATCGGTTTTTTGGCGTAAAACGAGGTTTTCATAGCGTTGGCGCCTTGCGCGTTTACGCCTATTATCTTAATGTCCGGCTTGATCGTTTTTGCCGCCAGCGCCACGCCGCTGATCAGCCCGCCGCCGCCGATTGGCGATACGATCGCATCGAGATCGCCAATCTCCTCTAACATCTCCAGCGCCAGCGTTCCCTGTCCGGCTATTACCGCGTCGTCGGCGAATGGGTGAATAAAGGTCAGATCGCGCTCGCTAGCGTAAGTAAGCGCGTAGTCGTACGCCTCGTCGTAATTCGCGCCGCGTAAAATAACCGCGCCGCCCAAACTTTTAACGCCGTTTACCTTCAAAAGCGGCGTCGCTTCGGGCATAACGATATAACTTTTCGCGCCGAAATATCGCGCCGAGTACGCTACCCCCTGCGCGTGGTTGCCCGCGCTTGCTGCGATAACCCCTTTCGCGCGATCGCCCGCGTCAAGCGTGGCGATCTTGTTAAACGCGCCGCGCAGTTTGAAACTGCCAGTGTTTTGCAGGTTCTCTTTCTTGAAAAAGATATTTAACCCCGTCTGCTCGCTGATAAACGGTCCGAACGCAAATGGCGTTTTCGCCAGCGCTACGCCGATCCGCTCTCTTGCCTCTCGAATCTCTTTAATAGTAATCATCTATATATCTCTTTATGAATTTGCATAGCGCAGCGATCTTGAACCGCTATTATGCCGTTT
>JAITEA010000044.1 GCA_031282285.1 Helicobacteraceae bacterium | reverse complement strand
AATTAAGCGAGATAGACGAGTTAGTTAAGCCCACATTTATCTATTAGGCTGGCGGCGCTATACTTGCGTAAGTTCAACAAGCCGCGAGAGTCGGCGGGGGAAGGCGAGATAATGGGTTTGGCTAGGTTTTCGGCGTTTTGCTTGGCGGCGCTGCTGTTTTGCGGCGGCGCTTGGGCGAAAACAAGCGTAGAGACTACGGCGGATACGGCGGCGCGCTATCCGTTTTATCTGGCGCAGAAGGGGAGCGTTAAGATATATGTGCTCGGTTCTATGCATCTGGGCAAACTGGGCGAGGCGCTAAACCAAAAGATCGTTTCCGCTTTGAGGCACTCTTCTAAATTGGTATTAGAGGTTGCGCCAAGCGAACTGAAAAGCGTGAAAATAGACGATCTTTTATGCGAAGCGCCGTGTCTGAAAGAGACGATTGGCGAAGAGCTGTTTGAGCGTATCTTGGAGCGCTATCCGGCGACTAGGTTTATGTCAGACGAGCTGGAGCGTATGCCGTTATGGTATGTGGGCGCTTTGCTATCGGTATTTGATTATATGGAGGAGAGATTTCTGCCGCAATACGGGACGGAAGAGCTGCTGGCAAGAAAAGCTAAAGGCATTAAGATCGAGGGGCTTGAGAGCGCGAACGAACAGTTTGAGGCTATGGCTTCAATTTCGACGAAAACGCAGATTGAGTTGCTGGAAGTTTATTTGAACTGCGAACCCGCGCAGTTAAAACAATATCTATCCGATATGTACGCGCTGTTTTTGGAGGGCGACGCCGATCGTCTCTATAAGTGGTACGCTACTACAAATCTCGCGGAGGGCGTTTCGCAAGCGGCGACGGACGAGTTTAACGAAAAGCTGATCTTTGCGCGTAACGCGCGTTTCGCGGAACGGTTAAAAGCGCGTATCGACGGCAAAAAACCTATCTTTTTGGCGATCGGCGCGCTCCATCTTGGCGGCGATAAAGGCGTATTGGAACTGTTGCGCAAAGAGGGGTATAAAATCAAACGGCTATAGGCGCGCCGCCGTTTAGCGCGATCGGCGGGTTTGGCAAAAAAGCGCTTATACGCGCTTAAGTTGCAAGAGCGGATCAAACCAGATCGATTAGCTCCTCAAACTCTTCGGCATACGCGATATATTGCTCGCCCCATCTGTTGCTCACCGCCGTCTCCTGCAAAGAGCCTATCGGCGCGAATTCGGCTTTGAGCGCCTCCTTATCGATAGAGCGGTTGTTTTTCAGCGCGTCGATCGCCGCCGCGATCAGCTTTTTTTGATCTTCAAGCGGCGTTTCCGCCCAGTCGGACTCCTTGGAGTTGTTAAGAGAATCCAGCGCCTTTTGCAATAGAATCTGAAGGGCTTCCGGTGCGTGCATTGTGCTAATCCTTTCTTGGTGTAAGCGCGAAAAACAAGCGCGATAGTAGCCAAAACGAGGCTAACGGAAAAATGATCGTTTCAAAAACAAAAAGCGAGAAAAGCGCGATAAAACTCTTTATCAGCGCGTCGGCGCGCTCTTTGAACGCCTCGACCTTGTTTTTGAACGCCTCTATGCTCGCCAAGTTTTTGAGCTTGTCCATAAAACTCGCCTCTTCGCTTGGCAGAACGCTCTCGCCCAGCGACGCTCGCTGCGCTTCCATATCCGATATGGACTCCTCGTATTTAGCCTGCAAAAACGCCTCGCTGGCGGCGGAGGCTCCAAGCGCCGTCAGCGGGATCAGCAATCTGACGGCTAAACCCAGAACGACCAGCCGCGCCCCCCAATAGATCAGCGGCTTTTGAAACCTCGCGATCCAGATCGCCGCCAGCAGGCAGAGCGCGCCCGCCGAGACGAAGATCGAAAGCCCGATCTGCGCGCCGATCTCCATCAAAATCCGCTGCGCGCCCAGCGAGACGATCGCGAGCAGCAGCGCGTCGGAGAGCTTCTCGATCATATCCGACACGGGCGAAAGCGCCTCGCCGACGGCGATCGTGGCAAACGGCGGGTGCAACTGCGTGCCTTTGAACATCGAAACGACCGCCTGCGCGGCGCGAACGCCCGCGTATGTGAAGGCGGTTTTGGCAAGCGTCCGCTCCAGATACGCTTCGGCTTGCTTATCAAGCGGCGCCAGCAGAGGATCGAAACTTCGCTCCCTGAGCGCCCCCCAATACGAGGCGATAAGCAACGCGAACGCGGCGATCGAGAGCGCGATCTTGATCGCCAAAGCGCGAGCGGCGCCGCCGTCTATCGCCTCGATCTCCGTCGTTTCGTCAGCCATTTAACAGCCTTTTGGCAATCTGTTCCGCGCTCAAACCCAAACTCTCCTCGACCTGCCGCGTCGCCCCGTGCCGCAAAAACTCGTCGGGCAACTCAAAACGCTCTATTTTAACCGATAATCGATCAAGTTCAACCAGCGCCTCCATAATCGCGCCGCTAACGCCGCCCGTTACGGACGAGTCGCTGATTACGGCGAAGCGCTCGTAGTTTTCGGCGGCGGCGGCAAGCGCCGTTTTGTCGATGGGCTTAACGAATCGAAGGTCTAATACGCCCGCGTTTACGCCGTTTTGAGCGAGTATGTTATGAACCTTCAGCGCTTTTGCCGCGCCGGAGCCGTAGCCGATGAGCAGCAGTTTTTCGCCGCGTCTGAGCCACTGCGCCTTGCCAAGCTCGAACGGCTCGAAGGGCGCCTCTTGAGCGCCAAACGATCCTCGCGGATACCTGAACGAACACGGCTTGTCTAAGGCGGCGGCGAAGCGTACCGCGTCGATCAAACTCGCTTCGTCGCGCGGGGCGAACACGACCATATTTGGGATCAAGCGCAGAAAGCCTACATCAAACGCGCCCTGATGCGTCTCGCCGTCCTCGCCCACGATGCCGGCGCGATCGACGGCGAATACGACGGGCAGAGCGCCGATCGCGCAGTCGTGGATAATCTGATCGTAACCGCGCTGCAAAAAGGTGGAGTAGATCGTGCAAAACGGCTTGAACCCCTCCTTGGCGAGCGCGGCGCAACTGGTTACGGCGTGCTGTTCGGCGATCGCCACATCCCAGAAACGGTTGGGAAACTCCTCGATCAATTTATCTAGCCCCGTCCCGCTTGGCATCGCGGCGGTAACGCCCACGATCTTGTCGTTTTCGCGGGCGAGGTTCAACAGCGCCTCCGAATAGATCGCGGTGGCGGATTTTTCGCCGCCGCTTTTAAGCGCCCTGCCGCTTTCCTTGTCAAAAGGTCCCACGCCGTGCCAATGCTCCTGCTTGCCCTGCGCTATATCGTAGCCCTTGCCCTTGATCGTGCGCGCGTGAACGACGACCGGCTTTTTCATCGCTCTGGCGCGGGTCAAAACGGGGATCAGCGAGCTTAGATCGTGCCCGTTTACCGGACCGATATAATCCAGTCCAAGCTCCTCGAACAGGATGCCCGGGGTGATCAGCCGCAAAGACTCCTCGAAACGCTTTGCCAGATATTGAAAGGTTTCGTTGCCGCTGATCGCGCCGTCGATCATCGATTTGATCTTCTGAAACCACGGCGCGGCGATCGCGTTTGAAAGCGAAAGGCTGATCGCGCCGATTGGGCGGGCTATGCTCATCTCGTTATCGTTGATAATAATCACCATCGGATATTTGCGATCGCCAAGCTCGTTTAGCGCCTCGTACACCATACCCGCGCTTAACGCGCCGTCGCCGATCAGCGCTACGGGCGCCCGCGTTTCGCCTTTGAGCGCGATCGCCTTTGCCGCGCCGACGGCGACGCTGATACTGGTGGAGCTATGCCCCGCGACGAAATAATCGAACGGGCTTTCCTTCGGCTTGGTAAAGCCGCTGATCCCGCCAAAGGATCGCAGCGTTTCAAACCGATCCCAGCGATCGGTCAGCAGTTTGTGCGCGTACGCCTGATGCGACACATCAAAGATAAAGGGATCGCTTTGGGGATCGAACACATAGTGCATCGCCGTTATCAGCTCCACCGCGCCGAGCGAGCTTGTCAGGTGACCTCCGTTATGGCTTACCGCGTCGATAATTTTCGCGCGGACGGCGCTACAGGTTTCGTTCAGTTCGGCTAGGCTCTGCTCTTTGATCGGTTTCATTCGCCGCCGCCTTCCAGCACGCTCTTTTTGATAGCGGCAAATCGATGGGATAGCTCCGCGTTGAAATTGCCCGCGTCGCTTTGGATCACCACGCCGCCCGCCGCGATAGCGCGATCGGGCGCGACCTCGACTCTGGCGTCGGCTTTGAGCGCATCGCTAACCGCCGCCAAATCCGACGGATTGACCTTGACGGAGATTTTGAGCGCCTCTTTGATGTTGTTTAGCAGCGAGGCGGCGAGCGAGGCGGCGATCTTCGCGCTGTTTTCGCTCGCCTCGATCGTCAATACCTCGCTTGCTATCTCGACGGCTACGCTCGTTAGCTCCTTTTCGATGGAGACGGCGTGATCGCCAAACTCTTTTAGCGCCGCGTCAAGTTTCGCGATCGACTCGGCAAACTGCGCCTTTTTCGTCTCGATCTCGCCCGTAAGCCTGTTTGTCGCCTCAAGCTCGCCCGCTCTTTTGCCGTCCTCGTAAGCGCGGTTTTTCTCGCTCTCAAGCCTCGCGGCGAACTCCTCCTCCTGCTTTTCGAGCCTGATCTGAAGTTTCGCCACGCTGTCGGCGAAGGTTTCCACCTTTTTTACGAGATTTACGACCAGATCGTTTTCGGCAAGCTGTTTGGCGCGGATATCCTCGAGCGTCTGTTTCTCCTCGCCGCTGAGCGCGCTTGCAAAAGCCGCCTGCAAAAGCGCGCCTTTTGGAGATGCGGCGCTTTTCTTTTCAGGTTGCGCGGAACCGTCAAAGTTTTTAAACTCGTACCTGACGATCTTGTGCGCGTCGAGACGATCGGGCGTGATGATGATCTCCATATTATTCGACCACCTCTTCCTCGCCGCCCATCTCTATCGCGCCCTGTTCGGCAAGTTGCTGAACGCCGTCGACAATCTTGCGCTGCGCCGCCTCCACCTCGCGCACCTTGACCGCGCCAAGATACTGAAGCTCCTCGCGCATCGTGTCCGCCGCCCGCTGCGACATATTGGAGAAAAACTTGTCTTTAAGCGGATCGGAGGCGGTTTTCAGCGCCAGCGTAAGCTCTTTCTTATCCACCGATCGCAATATCTCGCGGACGGCTTGATTGTCCAGCTTGATAATATCCTCGAAGGTGAACATCATCTCCTTGATCGAGCTTGCCAGCGACTCGTCGATCTGCTCGATATACGCCAGCGTCGATTTGCTCGCCTTGGCGCCCAAGCGGTTGAATATATCCGCCACCGCGCGCGGTCCGCCGACCTCTACCTTGTAACTCGTGAGCGCCTCCAGTTTGCTTTCCAGCACGGTCGATACCCGCTTGATGATCGTGGGCGAAATATCGCCCAGATTTGCCATACGCATCGCCACCTCGCCGCGCAGATCGTCGGGAAAGAGGCTCAGCGTTTCAGCCGCCGAGCTTGGATCCATATGCGCCAAGATCAGCGCGATTGTCTGCGGGTGTTCGTTGAGGATAAAGTCCGAAAGCTGCTGCGGTTTGATCTTGCCCAGATAGCCGAAGTTCTGCCCCGACTGCATCGATTTGGCGAGCTTTTCCAGCACCTTGCGCGCCTCGTCGGGTCCCAAAGCCTTGTACAAAATCTCTTTGGCGTACTCCATACCGCCGCTGCTGATATACTGGTTGGACTGGAAGATCGCGTAAAACTCCTCCAGCACCGCCATACCAAGCTGTTTGTCTATATTTTTGCTCAGCGCGATATGTTTGGATATTTCGGTGATGGTATCCACATCTAGATGCGTGAAACTCTGCGCGCTGATCTCTTCGCCCATCTGCATAAGGAATACGGCGGTTTTCTCCGCCATCGACATCTCCTCAAACTGCGACTGCAAATGCGGCGCCAATGTCATAATCTCTCCTTACGCCCTCGCGCTCGATTTTACGATCTCGTCGTGCAACAGGCTATCTACCAACTGAGCAATCTCTTTGGGCTTCTCGTCGCACGCCTCTCTGAGGCGCTCTAATAATACGTCGTATTTTAGCTTCTCCTCGTCCGCCGCGCTGCCAAGACCAAGCTGCTGCTCGACGCGCTTTTTCAGCTCGTTTACCCGATCGCTGTCCTCCTCTTCTTCCTCGTCCTCGAACTCGATCGGCTTTGGCTGTTCGTCCTCTTCGGTTACGGGAATCTCCATCATCTTGTCGATAAAGGGCTTGATCACCTTCGCGTAGAAAATAAACAACACGATCGCGGCAAACAGATATTTAAGCGCTGGATAGAACGGACCGAAATACCGCTCCAGCCAAGCAAGCGGTCGCTCTTCCGTCGGGGTAACGCCCGCTCGGAACTCGAAGTTGCTCACCGTGATCTCGTCTTTGCGATCGGCGTTAAAGCCGATCGCCTGTTTGACCAGATTTTCAATCGCCGTCATCTCCGAAGCGCTGAGCGGCTGATATTCCGGTTCGCCGTTTGCCGCCGCGTCGCCTCTTGGAGCGCGGTAGCGCCCGTCCACCGCCACCGCCGCCGTGATGCGGTTGATCGTGGCAAACTCGCCCTTGATCTCGCTGGTGATCGAGGAGATTTCGTAATTGATCGTGTTCTCGCTTCTTTGCTCTTTTTCGCGCAGGCGGTCGTCCTCGAGCCCCTGAACGGGACCGATATTGCTCACCGCGCCCGGCACGCCGCCGATCTCGCGCGGGCGGCTTCCCTCGCGCTTGTACTCCATACTCTGCTCGGAGCGCGGCACGCTGCTTGGATCATAAGCGACCTGCGTCGAGTTTCGCTGCGAGAAGTTAAAATCGATCGTTACGCGCGCGACCGCCTTTTCGCTCCCGCCGAGAAACTGCCCCAGCATCTGGACGATCTTGTTCTCGTAAACCTGCTCGTAATCGCGCTTGAACCTTAACTGCGATCTGGCAAGCTCGCCCGCCGTCGTCAGCGCGTCCTCCTCGCCAAGCGGCACGCCCTCCTCGCTGATGATCCGCACATTCTCCGTCGTCAGTTTCGGCACGGCGGAGGCGACGAGGTATTTCACGCCCAGAATCTGCTGGCGGCTCATCTGCATACCGTCGCGCGTCGCCACGACGACGCTCGCCGTCGGCGGCGCCTCTTTGTCGCTGTAGATGCTCTCTTTGGGCATAGCGATATGCGCCTTCGCGCTTCGGACGCTATCCAAGCTCTCGATCGTGGCGCTCAGCTCGCCTTCCAAGGCGCGTAGCAGCTTAACTTTTTGATCAAAATCCGTCGCGCCGAAATCCTGCTCGTTGAACAGCTCGAAACCCGGGCGACCGTTACGCGGCAATCCCTGCGATGCGAGATTTAGGCGGATACGATTGACCTGCTCTTTGGGAACGGCGATCACGCCCTCTTCGGGAATCTTGAACTTAACGCCCTGCGTCTCCAATTGCTGGACGATCACCCCCGCGTCTTTGGCGCTAAGATCGCGAAAGAGCGCGCGGTAGCCGTCGTCGTAGCTTCGCGGGCTGGCGAAAACGATCAGAAACGCGATCAGCCCCACCACGCCGATCAGCGCGGCTAACAGCGCCGCCTTTTGCTTTGTATTAAACCGCTTGGTCAGCGCGCTTAATTGCTGGACGAGGGCTTTAATATCCAATCGTTACCTCCACAGCTCTCTAAAAAGCTCGAAAAAGCGATCGTTTTCGCTCTCCAAGCCGATCGTAACGCGAATGGCGTTAAGATCGTAGCTCGCCAGATCGCGGACGATCATACCGCGTTTGAGCAGCGCGTTTGCCGCCGCGCTCGCGCTTCTGTCTTTGGAGAAAAGTAGCGCGATAAAATTGGCGTAACTTGGTTCGTAGGTTAAACCAAACTCGCCCGCAAACGCTTCGTAGCGCGCCATCTCTTTGAAGTTATGCTCCGCGCTTTTTGCCACAAACGCCTGATCGTTTAGCGCCTCGATCGCCGCGGCGAGCGAAAGCGTCGTGATATTAAACGGAGCGCGAATCTTATGCAGCGCCTCGATAATACCCTTTTGCGCGATCGCGTAGCCAACCCGCATACCGCCAAGCCCGTAGGCTTTGGAGAAGGTGCCGGCGTAGATCGCGTTTGGAAAGCGATCGGTTAGCTCTTTTGGCTCGATCAGCTTTCGTTTGTCCTTAAACGCCGCGTACTCCATATACGCCGCGTCGATAACGACCAGCGTCTGATCGCTTACCTTTTGCAGAAATGTGAAAATATCCTCTTTGTCCAGCGCGTCGCCGTAAGGGTTGCTGGGCGAGCAGATATAAATCAGTTTCGGATTTTCGATCAGCAGTTTTTCAAAGGCGTTTAGATCGTGGCGGTTTGTATCGGTTCTAATCGTTTGAGCGCCGACCTGCGCGGCGTAGATCGCGTACATCGCGAAGCTGATCTTGTTTTGCAAAACGATATCGCCGCGCTCTAGTAGCGCGTGGGTTATAAACTCAAATATCTGATCGCTGCCGCCGCCGATGATAATATTGCCGTTTTCAACGCCGTATTTCGCGGCGAGCGCCGTTTTGAGCGCGAAATAGCTGTCGTCGGGATAGCGGTGCATTTTGCCGATCAGCTCGGCGATCTTGGCTTTGACCTTCGGGCTGGTACCGAATGGGTTTTCGTTGCTGGCAAGTTTTACGATCTCGTTATCCGCCACGCCAAACTCGCGCGCGATCAACTCGATAGGCTTGCCCGCCTCGTAGGTTCTGATCTTCTCCAACTCCTCCCTAAACTGCATTTTTTAGCCCCTTGCGTAGCTGCCAAGCCACTTGTATTTTTTGATCTTAGCGAGCGTTGCGGCGACTAGCGGATCGTCTCTATGCCCCTCGAAGTCGATAAAAAACCGCGAGTTATGTTTGTCGCCTTTTGACGGAAGCGATTCGATCTGCGATAGATTGATCTTCGCGTCGTTGAACTCTTTGAGCAGAGCAAATAACTCTCCGGCTTTATTTGGCGTTTGCGCGATGATAGTCGTGATATCGCCGCCGCCGGAGGGATTGACGAAATCGCTCAAAATGGCGAAGCGCGTCGCGTTTTCGTTTGAATCTTGAATATTGTCAAACATAATCGGCAGATCGTGTAGTTTCGCCGCGATATGCGAGCAGATCGCCGCCGCCGTTTCGTCTTCGGAGGCTAGTTTCGCCGCCTTTGCCGTGCTTTCTACCGGCACGCGCTCTAGCGAACCGAGATCGTGTCCGGCGATAAACGCCTCGCACTGCCCAAACGCCGCGTCTTTGGAGTAGATTTTCTTGATCGCGGCAAGATTTTCGGAGCGCGAGGCGAAGCAGTGGCTGATCCTCATCTCCAGATCGCCCACGATCAACAAGTTGCCGCTTTCAAGCCGCTCCAGCGTGTCGCCAATCAGCCCGCTTGTGTTGTTGTAGATCGGAACCACGCCGTATTTTGCGCCGCCCGACTCCACCGCTTTGAACACCGCGCCGATCGACTGCATGCAAAGATAGTCGCCGTTTGCCCCAAATCGGCTCTCCGCCGCCTGATGCGTGAAGCTGCCAATCGGACCCAGAAACGCTATGCGCTCGGATCGCTCCATTATCCTCGAGGCGGCGAAAATCTCCAAAAAGATCGCCTCGATCGCGCTTTTGCTCAGCAATCCCTTGTGTTTGCTCAGCCTCGAAATAATCTCTTTTTCCCGCGCCGGACGGTAGATAGTCGCGCCGCCGCGCTTTTTGATATCGCCGATTTTTTTGACAAAACCCATACGCTCTTCCAGTAGCGCGACAAGTTTGTCGTCGATCGCGTCGATTTTCACGCGGATTTCGGTTAGGCTCATCGCGGCGCTTTCGGCGGCTTTTTGCTCGCGCTTCCCGCGCTTAAGGCGTCGCGGGGCTGCGTATACGCGCTTGGATTTGGTTTGGCGCTAGGTTCGCGTTTGCAAACCCCGCGATCGGCGGCGCGGCGGCGCGAGTTGAAACGATAATCCATCAAACGCCTTTGCGGGGGTTTTAGTCGTAAAATAGTATCAAGCCGCCGCTAAAACGCGCCGCTT